>JABWBV010000081.1 GCA_013359445.1 Anaerolineales bacterium
GTTTACGATTTTTCGCATCTCCAAAAAGGTCCAGCCACTCTTGCACTTCAGCTGGGCTAAGTTTATCTTCTTTGCCGGGCTTTTCAGGGTGGGCGGCTGAGGCGGTTTTGAGCAGTTCGGGCACAAAGCCTTCGGAGGGGGTGACTTGCGCCCTGACTCCGCGCGCCTCCGCCTGCACCTGCCGATCCGAACTGATCACCGTCCAGTTTTGCGCCGCCCCCTTCAGTTGCAACAGCCGAAGCCGGATCGCCGAATCTGCCGTCGTCCCCGCCCGCACAAAGTGTGCGATCACTGTACCATATTTCCGTTTTCCCACAGATCCCGCCGGGGCATTATCAAAAAAGACTTCGACTTGTTTTCCCGTGCGCTGGCAAAAACGTTGGAGCAATTCAATCAGTGCAATTTCGTCATCGACATTTCGCAGGGTTAAGCCAGGAACTTTCGGAATCAGATTGTGTCCGTCAATCAGGTAGGGCATAGAACGATTTTAGCATCAAAACGCGTCTAGCGTTCGCATTTGGGCATCCGGGGCAAGCGTTTGTGCGTCGGGATGGACGAGATGGGATTTTCTCCGGTTGGCCCGCGCGGCCACGTTCCTTCCTTTCCCTAACCATCCAGGGCCACCCACGCTTGCCCTATTTGAACCCCTCCTAAAAGTCCGGGATCACCCGATCCTACGCGGGCCACGCGTCTTTTCGAGGTATAATCCCCCCCGTGCTCCCCCTAAGGGGCTGTCACCTTGTTGAATTCACCTCAGGAGTCCTACCTTCAATGAACTTACATGAATATCAATCCAAGGGCATTTTTGCCCAATATGGCATTCCCGTCCCCAGCGGGAAAGTCGCGACCACCCCGGCAGAGGCCAAAGCCATTGCCCAAGAAATCGGTGGCCGTGTGGTGATTAAATCGCAGGTGCTCACCGGTGGGCGCGGGAAAGCAGGCGGCATCAAACTCGCCAGCACCCCCGACGAAGCCGCACAACTTGCCCAACAAATTCTGGCGATGACCATTAAAGGCTTGCCAGTCCGCAAAGTTTTGGTTGATCCCGCCTCCAACATCCAAACGGAGATTTACCTGGGCATCACCAACGACCGGGCGGCGCGCAAACCCGTCCTCATGGCCTCTGCCGCGGGGGGCGTCGATATTGAAGAGGTGGCCCACACCACCCCAGAAAAGATCATCCGCACACACATTGACCCCCTTATGGGCCTGCGCGATTACCAGGCGCGCGATGTCGCCATCGAAATGGAACTCCCGCGCGAACAGTGGACCCAATTCATCCACATTGCCCGCAAACTCTGGGAAGTCTACCGCGACAACGACGCCACCCTTGCCGAGATCAACCCCCTCGTCATCACCGGCGATGGCAAACTGGTCGCCCTCGACGGCAAAATGTCCATTGACGACAACGCCCTCGCCGTCGGACGCCACCCCAAACTCGAAGCCATGCGCGACCTCGACGTGGAAGAAGCCTCCGAAATCGAAGCCAAACAACACGAACTGTCCTACATCAAACTGGACGGCAACATCGGCTGTATGGTCAACGGCGCGGGGCTGGCGATGACCACGATGGACGTGATCAAACTGTTCGGCGGTTCCCCCGCGAACTTTTTGGACATCGGCGGCGGCGCGGGACCCGATAAGGTCGCGGCCGCGTTCCGCATCATCCTCAAAGAGCCAAACATCAAAGCCATTTTGATCAACATCTTCGGCGGCATCACCCGCTGTGATGATGTGGCGCGCGGCATCCTGACTGCGATGTCCGAAGTAGGCGTGCATGTCCCCATGGTCGTTCGCCTGGTGGGAACCAACGCCAAAGAAGGCCGGGAACTGCTGGCAAATGCCAACATGGGGACGGCAGAAACTTTGACCGACGCCGCGCAAAAAGTCGTCGCCGCGGCCAAAGGAGGCTAATCATGAGCATCTTAGTAGACAAAAACACCCGCCTCATCGGCCAGGGCATTACCGGTTCCCAGGGCTTGTTCCACGCCCGGCTGATGTTGGAATATGGCACCAATCTTGTGGGCGGTGTCACGCCCGGCAAAGGGGGCACATGGATTTTAGACGACAAAGTGCCCGTGTTCGACTCCTGCAAAGTTGCAGTTGAAACAACAGGCGCAAATACCAGCGTGATCTTCGTCCCGGCCAAATTTGCCGTGGACTCCATTTACGAAGCCGCCGATGCGGGCATTAAATTCATCGTCTGTCTTTCCGAATGGATTCCGATCTCAGACATGATGCGTGTGCGAGCCTATCTCCAGCAAAAAGGCGTGCGCTTGCTCGGGCCGAACTGCCCTGGCCTGATCACCCCCGGGGAAGCGAAAGTGGGCATCATCCCCGGCGACATCGCCATCCCCGGCAACGTGGGCATCGTGTCCCGGTCGGGCACGCTGACCTACGAGGTGTTGTACGCCCTCAAACAGGTGGGCATGGGGGCCAGCACCTGCGTTGGCATCGGCGGCGACCCCGTGCGGGGGACGGATTTTATCGATGTCCTGCAAATGTTCGAGGAAGATGATCAGACCGACAAAGTGGTGATGATCGGTGAAATCGGCGGCACGGACGAGGAAAAAGCGGCAGACTACATCCGCAATCATATGACCAAACCGGTCGTGTCCTTCATCGCCGGGCAGACCGCGCCTCCCGGAAAACGCATGGGCCACGCGGGCGCCATTGTTGAAGGTGGCTCCGGCACCGCCGCAGAGAAGATCAAAGCTCTGGAAGCGGCTAACGTGCGGGTCGCAAAACACCCCGAAGAAATCCCGAGCCTGTTGGGGTAGTAGGTTTTCGTGACAACAAAAAGCCTCCCGAATTTCGGGAGGCTTTTTTGTTGGGGCGTTTCTTTTCCAGGCCTGAGCAGTTACTTTTTGTTATTGCCAGAGCCACCAAAATAACTGAGCAAATCCTAGCCCCCATAAAATGCCACTGATCGCTTCTACGGGCGTGTGCCCTAAAATTTCCTTTAATTCCTTTTGTTGTGCCTCTTTGATTGGGTGCCCGGCGGCCAAATCGTTGATAAAGGCGTTGATCAACTCGGCGTGTAACCCGGCCTGGCGGCGAATCCCGGTCGCATCGTAGACGACAATCGCGGTGAGGACGAATACGATTGCATAAAGCGAAGAGTCAAACCCCTCCCGCAGACCCACCCCATGTGCGACCGCACTGACCAGCGCCGAATGGGAACTGGGCATCCCGCCGGTACTCAGCAACAAAGCCCAATTCCACTTGCGGGTACGGAGAAATTCCAGGGGAACTTTGATGATTTGTGCGAGGAGCCAGGCAATAAAGGCGGCAAGTAAGATGTCGTTGGCAAAAAGTTCCTTCATTTTTTACCCCGGCATCGGTGGTTACGAAAGCTCGGCTTCGGTCAATTGTTGGACGCGGAGTTCGGCATGGTCCAGGAGACTCGCGCAGTGTTGCGCCAGTTTTTGCCCGCGCTCAAACAAGGCTATGGCTTGTTCCAGCGGGTGATCGTTGGACTCCAGGGCGGTGACGATGGCCTGGAGTTCGGCGAAGGCTTGTTCGTAGGAAAGGGAAGGGAGAGGGGGCAGATCGAGATTAGACATGGGCAGAGGAAGAATTTAGAGGGAGCCAGGGTTTAGGAAGAGGGTTTGATCAGATATTCGCGCAAGGGGGCGTCGGCGGCGAGCACATCGTCGGCGACCTCGTCGAATTGACGGCGGGTGAGTTGGTTGTGGGCCAGGAATTGAACGATTTCGGGGTTGATGTCTTGGGCGTAATTGTCGCGGGCGGCGATTTGTTTGGCGCGGCTGGCAACCAGGGAGGCAAACGCGGCGGCGATGACTGTGCCCGCGCAGGAATAGACAAAAATGCCGGAAAAATCGAGTTTTTCCTGTGCCCAGGCAAGGCCTAACAGGATCAAAAGGGGCAGGGTCAGCACGCCACAGCCCAACTTCATCGCATTGGTGAAGGCCTGCGCAGAGAGATTGATGCTGTAGGTAACGAGCTTGTCGTTGAAGTCTTTGATCGCTTCAATGAGTAGGGTGCGTTGTTCGGGAGTTAGATCGGACATGGGGGAAAGTTTGATGGTTGAAGCGCGGTTTGTTCAGCGCTTAATGATTGCGTTACTCGGCACGGGCGGGGAGGGTGCCATCGGCGACGCGGATGGTGAGGGCTTCGCCGGGGGAAACCTGCCCCACGCGGCGGACTGCTTGCCCGTCCGCCTGGGTGACGACGGCGTACCCGCGTTCGAGGATGGCGAGCGGGTTGAGGGCGGTGAGTTTTTGGGTGAGGCCATCCAACCGGGTGCGGTGGAGTTTTAGCCCGTGTACGAGGGCGGTTTCACCACGGCGAAGGAGATCGTCGAGGCGTTGGCGGTCGTTGAGCAGGCGGGCGCGGGGGGCCTGGCGGAGCAAACGATTTTGGGTGTCGGCGAGAGACCAACGGCGGGTTTGGAGGGTGGCAAGCAGGGTGCGCGTCAGTTCGGTGCTGAGTTCGGCGAGCGCGGCGCGCAGGTCGGCCTGGTTGGGCGTGGCGAGTTCGGCGGCGGCAGTGGGGGTGGGGGCACGCAGGTCGGCGGCGAAATCCGTGAGGGTGAAGTCGGTTTCGTGTCCCACGCCGGAGATCACCGGGATGGCGGAGGTGGCGACCGCGCGGACGACGGTTTCGTCATTGAACGCCCACAGGTCTTCGATGGAGCCTCCGCCGCGGGCGACGATGATCACGTCCGGGGCGGGAGTCTGCCGGTTCAATGCCGTGAGACCCCGCGTAATCCCGGGAGGGGCTTCAATGCCCTGCACCGCGGTCGGGGCGAGGATCACGTCTACGAGCGGGAATCGTCGGCGGAGGGTGTTTAACATATCCTGCAACGCCGCGCCGGTGGGGGAGGTGATGAGACCAATGCGTCGGGGCCACGCGGGGAGGGGGCGTTTGCGATCTTCGGCGAAAAGCCCCTCGTGTTCGAGTTTCGCCTTGAGGCGCATAAATTCCTGGTAGAGTGCGCCTTCGCCCGTTTGGCGGATGATGTCGGCGTAGAGTTGGTATTGCCCGGCTTGTTCGTACACACTGAGCGCGCCGTGGACTTCGATGGCGTCGCCGTCGCGGGGCAGGAAACGCAGGCGCATGACCTGGGGTTTCCACATGACGCATTTGAGCGACGCGTTGGCATCTTTGAGCGTGAAATAAAGATGCCCGGATTTGGGGGCAGAGACGTTGGACACTTCCCCGGATATCCAGAGGTCGGTGAGGTTGTGATCACTTTCAAGAAGTTCGCGCAAGTAGCGGGTGAGGTCGGTGACGGACCAGGTGGGAGGGGGCGGGGGAACGAACATGGGCATCTGGGACATGCGGGTAGGATACTCCCTTGCCTGTCCCATGTCAACTATTCCACCTCCTTGTGAAAACTGCTACAATTTATCCGCTCTACAACTCGCCGAATCTTTGACTCGCCGAATCTTCGAATCGCAGAATCGCTGACTCTATGAACCACCTCTTCACCCCCTGGCGCATGACCTACCTCACCACCAACAACAAACCCAAAACCGGGTGCGTTTTTTGCCACGCCCTCGCCGAACCCGACTCTGCCGAAAACCTGATCCTCTTCCGCGGGGAACGGGCGTTTGTCATCCTCAATCGTTTTCCGTACACGAGCGGACATCTGATGGTGCTCCCCTACGATCACCAACCCTCCCTCGAAGCCCTCGACGCCCCGACCCGCGCGGAGATGATGGAACTGACCACGCGGGGGACCGCTGTCCTGACCGCGATCTACCACCCGCAAGGGTTCAACGTCGGCATCAACCTGGGCGAAGCGGCAGGGGCCGGGGTCGCCGCACATCTCCACATCCACCTCGTCCCGCGCTGGGTGGGGGATGTCAATTTTATGACGGCGGTGGGAGAGACGCGAGTTCTGCCCGAAACGTTGGAGGTGACGTGGCAGAAGGTGAAGGAAGCGTGGGTGCAAGAAACATAGAACGTAAAACGAGGGCGTAATTCAGATGTAACCTAAACCGTCTATACTAAAACGTTGAAAGTTGAAGGTTGAAGGTTAACCTTCAACCTTCAACCCTTAATCGAAATCTTCAGGAGTATTTCTATGACTACCAACGGACACCAAGACCCCGTTATCCTCAGCGCCGCGCGGACGCCCATCGGCAAATTCCGCAGTGCGCTGGGTAACGTCCCCATTGCCGATCTGGGCGCGACCGCCATTCGTGCCGCCGTCGCGCGTGCCAACCTCCCCGACCCCACCGAGATCAACGAAGTCATCATGGGCAACGTCGTCTCTGCCGGGGTGGGGCAAAACCTCGCCCGCCAAACCGCTATTTTTAGTGGCCTGCCCAGTAACGTGGGCGCCACCACCGTCAACAAAGTGTGCGGCTCCGGCCTGAAAGCGGTCATGCTCGCCTCACAAGCCATCCGCGCGGGCGACGGCGATTTGTTCGTCGCCGGGGGCGTGGAAAGCATGTCCCGCGCCCCTTACCTCGTCGAAGGCCGTATGGGCGAACTGCGCTACGGCAACGTCTCGCTCAAAGACTCCCTGCTCGTGGACGGCCTATGGTGTCCCTTTGAAAACTGGGGCATGGGCGACGCGGCAGAATTCATCGCCGAAGAGTACGAAGTCACCCGCGAGGCGATGGATCAACTCGCCTACAACAGCCACCGCAAAGCCATCGAGGCCATCGAAACCGGCAAATTCAAAGAAGAAATCGTCCCGGTCGAAATCAAAGAGCGGAAAAAGACCATCATCGTAGACACGGACGAAGGCCCGCGCAAAGATACCTCGCTCGAAGCATTATCCGCCCTCAAACCGGCTTTCAAAACCAACGGCAAAGTGACCGCCGGAAACGCCCCCGGCCTGAACGACGGTGCCGCCGCGGTGGTGGTTGCCAGCCGCGCGAAAGCCGACGCCCTCGGCCAGACTCCCCTCGCGCGGGTGGTGGGCTACGCGCAGGTCGCCGTGGACCCGAAATACCTGTTCGACGCCCCCTCCAAAGCCATCCCCCGCCTGCTCGACAAAATCGGCTGGACGCTGGCGGACGTGGACTTGATCGAACTCAACGAAGCCTTTGCCGCGCAGGTGCTCGCCAACGGGTACGCCCTCGCCGACCAGGGCTGGGATTGGGACAAAGTAAACGTCAACGGCGGGGCGATTGCCCTCGGCCACCCCATCGGTGCGAGCGGAGCGCGAGTGCTGACGACGTTGGTGTATGCCCTCAAGGCGCGTGGTCTCAAACGCGGCATCGCCTCCCTGTGTTTGGGTGGGGCGGAAGCGGTAGCGTTGGCTGTCGAAATGGAATAGCCCTGGGTTTCTCGCAAGCGCACGGACGATTGTCCGTGCGCTTTTTTTATGCGCTCGAGGAAAAAATGGTGGAGGCTGTAACTTTTTGCGGGTGAACGGATATTATCTCTGAGCCGCTCAACCCCCCCCCCCCAACTATTACCCCCAAAGGAATCCCCCATGAACTCTCTCGACTCTTCTTCCAAAATTTCCAAACGCCGCAATTTCTTTTTAATCATTGCGATCTTATTTTCCCTGTTGACCTTTGCGTTCAGTTTTCGCGTGGACAGCGTGCAATGGCTGTGGGCGGGTGCCCCGGTCGTTGCAGGCATTTGTGTGCTGATCGCCCTGGTCGGCTGGGTCGGATGGTTATTTAATTTGTTGCGAAAAACGAATTAGCGATCTTTTCTGTTATCAAATCCCCGGCTCTGACCGGGGATTTTTTATTGGGTGTTGTAGGCGGGAAAAGGGCGGGGTTCCATCCCGTTAAACTCGGGAGACTGCATCATCACCCCCCTCCTGCACACGCGCTATACCCGTGCGAGCTACGATCTCCAGATGGATTACTCCACCCCGCCCATCCCCCCGTTGCCGGAAGAAAATCAACGTTGGGCGGAAGCACGCCTGCGCCAATCCGCACAAATTCCAGCGGGACGCCCTCTTCGTAGAGGGCGTTTTGTTTTCTCGCACCTGTGAATTTCTTCACTGAACAATGGGGAGGGGTATAATACAAATTATGACGTAGCGCGTCACAAACCTATTCACCCCCCTTCAGGAGCACTTCATGACCCTACAAAACATTTTCGTCGTCGGCGCGGGCACGATGGGCAACGGCATTGCCCAAACTGCCGCCGTTTCCGGATTCACCGTCACCATGATGGACGCCTTCCCCGAAGCTCTGGAACGGGGCAAAAACACCATCGCCAAATCGGTGACCAAACTCGCCGAAAAAGGGCGGATTACCCCCGAACAACGCGACGCCGCCCTCGGCATCACGACCACCTCCACCCTCGACGGGGTCGCCGCCGCCGACATCGTTATCGAAGCCGCCACCGAAAACCCCGACCTGAAACTCAAACTTTTCCGCGACCTCGACGCCCTCGCCCGCCCGGACACGATCCTGGCCTCCAACACCTCCTCCATCAGCCTCACCAAGATTGCCGGGGCCACCAAACGCCCGGACAAAGTGATCGGGATGCACTTCATGAACCCCGTCCCGCTGATGCAACTCGTCGAAGTCATCCGCGGGCTGGACACCTCCGCCGAAACCACCGCCGCGGTCTTTGAACTGGCGAAAGCGCTGGGCAAAACCCCCGTGGAAGCAAACGACATGCCCGGTTTCATCTCCAACCGCATTCTGTGCCCGATGATCAACGAAGCGATCTTCGCCCTGCAAGAGGGCGTCGGGACCCCCGAAGCGATTGACACCGTGATGAAGCTGGGGATGAACCACCCGATGGGGCCGCTCACCCTCGCCGACCTGATCGGGTTAGATGTCGTTCTGTTCGTGATGGATGTCCTCCAGCGTGACCTGGGCGAAGACAAGTACCGCCCTGCGTATCTGCTCCGCAAAATGGTAGATGCCGGACATCTGGGGCGGAAATCGGGCAAGGGTTTTTATACTTATTCCTAATCGAACACGGACGAGAACGGATGAACACGGATATTTATAAAAAAAATCTGTGTTCATCTATTTCATCTGTGCCCTCTGTGTACCATCATATGACCACCTCCAACGACCCCTACGACTATATCATCATCGGCTCCGGCTTTGGCGGGAGCGTGTCGGCGATGCGGCTGACCGAAAAGGGTTACCGCGTGCTGGTCCTCGAACGGGGCAAACGGTTCCGCGATGAGGATTTTCCGAAAACGAACTGGAATATTTGGAAATACATCTGGATGCCTGCCGTGCGGGCGTTCGGGATTCTGGAACTCAGTTTGCTGAACGGGGTGTTGGTGTTGCACGGGAGCGGAGTCGGCGGGGGGAGCCTGGGGTACGCGACCGTGTTGATGGAGCCGACCGACGAACTGTTCCGCGCCCCCGCGTGGAGTCACCTCGCGGACTGGAAAACCATCCTCCGCCCGCATTACGACACAGCCCTCCGTATGTTGGGCGTTACCCCCAACCCGAAACTGTGGCCCGCCGATCATTTTATGTGTGAAGTGGCGACCGAACTCGGCCAGCAGGCGACGTTCCAGCCCACGCGGGTCGGGATTTTCTTCGGGGACCCGGACAAAGAGGGACAGGAGGTGGGCGATCCGTTTTTTGGCGGGGAAGGGCCGAAGCGGAATGGGTGTATTCACTGCGGGGGGTGTATGGTGGGGTGCCGCCACAACGCAAAAAACACGCTGGTTAAAAATTATTTGTATTTTGCGGAAAAGTGGGGAGCGGAAGTGCGCGCGGAAACGGAAGTGCGCGACATTGTGCCCCTGCCCCAGCCCCAACCGGACGGGGCACGGTACGAGGTCCGCGTGCGGAATTCGACGGCGATCATGCCCCGCGCGGAAACGGGGTCAGGCAATCGCCTCCGGGCACGGAATGTGATCGTGTCGGCGAGTGCGATTGGGACGATGCGGTTGTTGTTCCGGTGTAAAGAGATCACCGGCTCCCTCCCCAACTTGTCCAAACGCCTGGGGGATAATGTCCGCACGAATAGCGAGGCGCTGCTCGGTTCGATTAGCCGGGAGAGTAAACATGATTTTTCGCAGGGGATTGCGATTACTTCGATTTTTAACGCGGATGCGATCACTTCGGTGGAGCCGGTGCGTTACCCGGCCGGGTCGGGGCTGATGCGGATGCTCGGCGCGCCCCTGCTGGCGGACGGGGATAGCCTGGGGGTGCGCTGGTTGAAGGCGTTGGGGATGCTTGTGACCCATCCGATTGACTTTTTGCGGACGCATTTCCTCCCCGGCTGGGCGAACCATGCGACGATTTTGCTGGTGATGCAGACGGCGGAAAATATGATGTTCGTGCGCCCCGGACGGAATCTGTTTACCGGGTTCCGGCGCGGGCTGGTGACGACACCCGACAAGGAAAATTCCGTCCCGGCGAAGATCGAAATCGGCCACGAGGTGACGCGCAAATATGCCGAAAAGACGAACGGCATCCCGGCGGGTTCGATTGTGGAGACGCTGTTGAACATCCCGACGACAGCGCATTTCATCGGCGGGGTGCCGTTTGGGAAGACGGCGGAGGATGGGGTGATTGACCTGGATTGCCAGGTGCATAATTATCCCGGCCTGTACGTGATTGATGGTTCGATTGTGCCCGCCAATCCGGGGGTGAATCCGAGTTTGACGATTACGGCGTTGGCGGAGTATGCGATGAGTCGGGTAGGGCAGAAACAGCCATAAACTTTTTACCCCGAAGGGTTTTAGGCTTATTTTATTACCCCGTGCCAATCAGCACTAACCGATATTCGCCATTTTCCTGCACCACGCCAATAATAAGGCCTTTGTCTCTGATCCAGACTTGATCCGTTGAAGTGCCATTTCCTGCGTTCCAGTGGGAATAGACGTAGATGACGGGTTTGACGGAGAATAAAACATCGGCGACATAATCTACGCCTTTTTCTTGCTTGATAGAGGCAAACATTTCATTCTCAGGGAATTCTATTTGGAGGATTTCATATTCTTCGATGCCATTCTGTGAATCTGCATCAGGATTTTTGAAGTGATCCAGCCATTGGGAAAACAAAAGGGTCGCAATTTCTTCGCGGGTGGATTGGCGCACGGAGGCAACCGGGATGGTTGCGGTGTATTCCGGTGTCCATCCATTTTGGGCGGGAAATGGCGTTGGCAAATCGCCTTCGTAGGCTCCGATTTCCACGTAATACCATTTCCCGTCGCGCACAGCAAAAAATCCCACCATGTTTTCATACTGATTGGGACTGAGCGATCCCGCGCTACAACACCCGTAGTGCAGCACCCGGTCATATCCTAACGGTACTTCCTGCCCATCATATACAATCCCCACGCGACCATCCCGCTCAAAGAAGTAGAAAGGTTTGCCGCGCATGAGTTGAAAGTTGAAGGACTCGGTGTAGTCGTGCAGTTCGTTTAAGGATTGTCCATCTTCAAAAATTTCCCCCCAGGCGGGTGCGCTGAACGAATTCTCGGTTGACCGCATCGCTTCTGCAAACCATTGATTGCCCAAAGCCCAGAGACCTAAAAATGAATCGTTTGCCCTGACAGGGGCCTCGGTTGTAAAAATGACTTGTCCATCCTGGCTGATGGCGATATGAAAGATACCGGGTTCGGCGGTCACTTCGGCTTGCAGTTGTGCGCCATTTTCTAACTGAACTGCGCTGAAACCCACGGCAATTTGCCCTCGATCCTGTTGGTGTTTTGCGAGAATTTCACTAGCTGTTCCGGTTACTGGTTCAAAAAGGCGGGTATCTGTCTCTGGCGCGTGAGTCAGTTCGTATTCTGCCACCCACAACGCGTAGGGAATCATCAAAGGCGTGTCGGTCTGTTCGGGGCGACTGAACACGTTGAGATGCAGTGGATATTGCACATTTTGTTGCGTGTCTTTGACCTCCAACAAAAGAACGTATTCTCCCGTATTGGCACAACCCACGGCGATCAAGTTTGCATCTTGGGCGTCTTGCTGGATTTGACAGGCTTGCTCCGGTTCAACAGGTTGAATTTGATACCTGCTGTCCAGCGCAAATTGCAAAGAGTAGGTTTCGCCAGGTTGAACATAGAGCCAGGAATAAACATCTGAGAGCAAAGCAAAATAATAATCCGGGCAGATGCGAGGCTCAGAGGTGCAGTTATTTTCATCAAAACCGTGACGCAATGTGTAGGTGTATTCCAGAAATTGGAATGTCCCCAAAATTTCAGGCGGTGGCATCAGGCTTGGGGTGGGGGAAGGGGTTGCTGTAAGAGGGACGCGGGGATTGTCCGGCGTCGGGGTAACGGGGACGGCCTCGGTGGGGGGCGGAGTGGGTGTCCTCGCACAGGCAGACAGCGATAGCCCTGAAAGCATAATCAGGACAGTAAGTGCGATGCCCCAACGGGGCAGGACGGTTTTTGTAACGAGGAAATTGTGTTTCAGCATAAACAAAAATGACTTATGTTCCCCAACCAAAGGCGGTTCGCAGGATTAAGTTCTCCCCATCAAGAATAATTTTAAAGGTAGCCCCAAGGTGCCACCAGGGATCATCTTCTGAAATACCCCCGTCTTCACTGGGTAAACTAGCCCAGTTATTGGGGACTCCCACCGGCTGGATAGCAAAAGTGACAATTGCGATCATCCCAGACCCTACGTCAGCGGGAGGGTTTTGAATCGATACCTCTTTTACTTTATAGGCTACAATCGCATCTGGGTTGGAACTGTCGGTTTTGTAGCTTTCCAGCCATTGACTTACCAGCACGCGGACGATTTCCTCGTTGGATAAATTTGCTGCCTCCTCAAGAGAAATGCTCGCAATGTCGCCCACGCCAAAAGATGAGGTAGGAATAATTCTTGGCGTAGAAGAGGAGGGTATGACAGTTGTTTGCTCTTGGGTGCTACATCCTGTAAGAATAACATTGAGGATGAACCATAGAATAAATATTTTTTGACCGTGAACAAGTATTCGCTTCATAAAGATGTTCCTTCAAACAAGCGGGCAAGTGGCAGAGTGCAGAGAATGAAAATTCTCTGCACTCTGCCACCCAACTCAGAAAGCTGTGGCGTCAATTCCCACGCCAACCATTGATGCGAATGAATCGCATCGCGTACATCGTCCAATTATACAGGTTATAGTTCCAGCGATTGGTAGTATGCGCGGCTGCATAAAGCGATTGCGGGCCATAGCATGGGTTATCTTTACCAACGATGATCCCTTCGTGGAACCAGCCGGAGGCGCTTTGTAATTGAACCACATCCCCCACGCGGGCATTGCAAAAACTGGCTGTGCTTGAACCATAAGGTCCAATCCTTGATGTGTTTCCCGTAATAAAGGTATATTGGTTTCCAACATTTATCCATGGCACTGAACCGGAATTGTTCCAAACATAATACCAATCATTGTAATAGTCACCATTATTAGGATTAGCCATGCCGCTTGTATCTGGCGGCGTCTTTCCCTCTCCTTTGTAGATACATTGTGACACAAAATTTGTACAATCGCTGGAAAGTCCGATATAGTAAGGGGGATTTGTCGTATTCCAATACTGTGCGGCATAGCTTCTTGCTGAACTTCCACTATAGCTGTAAGTTGTCAGACCAAGTGGCTGAGCTACGGTATTTTCTAAAGTGTTCATGGTGGAGTTTGAACTTTGTTGCTTGCTTTTTTGATAATTCTCGTCCAATTGTTGTAACAATTCCTCTTTGGTTTGAAGGGCCAGCCCTTGAGAAAGTTCATCTTGATATTCATCTTTGTAAATCACCCATCTTCCCTCTTGGTTATTCAAAGTGAAAATATGCTGGAGATTGCCCATTTTTGAAGGTTCAGAACTTAGCTTAATCACAACCTCATTGCTCTCTCGTAATTGGACGGTGGCTGTCTCTTTATCAATTTTGATCGAGTCATAATCAAGTGTGTAGTTGTAACTGACGTAAGGCGAATTATATAATGTGGCAACGTAAATCTCTATATCTTGCCTGTCTAATTCCTTTTGCATCCAATCTGAAGTGTTATCCTCCACCAAAACAGAAAAATCTTGTACTTGAAGAAGTTTTTGGCTTTCGTATCGAAAGCGTAAAGTAAGCGTCTATTGCCGCTTTGATTTTGTCTTCATCACTTAATGCCTCATCGGTTTGTGCCGAGACGTAATTGGTGATAGCCGCTTCGGTGACAGATTGCGTCTTCGCCTGGGTGGGCAGGGTTACCGCAACGATACTGAGTAAAATTGCGATAACCATAAAACTGATAGTTGTGTATCGTGCCATACGCGTGAATCTCAAAGGGTGCTCCATAATAATCTCCTTTTTCGTATGTTGGCTTGAGATTTGTCACCCCAACGGGCAACTCCCTAACTTTACCCCTTCTCCCTCCCCCTGCCAAGCCGTATTTCTACTGCACCCCATGCAGTATTTTTACTGCACCTTACCCCTTCTTGAGCTTAATCCATCCCTTCTCCAGCGCCAGCGCCACCGCATGGGTACGGTTCCGGGCATCCATTTTCCTGAGAATGCGATGGGTGAAAACTCAATATTTGAAGATTACTTTGATTCGTTTACTAGATTACAAAGTACACTGAACGACAAACGGACGGGCTGTAACTAAACAGTCCGTCCGTTTGTCGTTTCTGTAGTTTTGATGAGGTGAGTTAGGGTACGACGAGCGTTTCCCGTTTCTCCGAAACTTTCAGAATAAACTGATCAAGCGAAAGTGGCTCCTCTTGTATAGTGGCTTCGGGCACACTGTAATACAAACCGTCTTTTCCATCAACCAAATAAGAATTGGCAGGCATACTAATGAAATCGAAAATTACGCGTTTACCATAATCAAAATAGGTCGCGCCGTCCTCGTTTGTTAAGAACTTAATGGGTTGATTGGGATCGCGCCAGGCGAGTTCTGTTTGAACCACAAAAACGATAATCCTATCCCCTACTTTTAAAGTGCCAGGAGTTCCTGCTTCCCCTTCAACTGTGATTCCGTCTGCCTGTTCTGACCCTGTTCCAATTAACGGACTTTTGCCTAGAATTGTCAACGTAAGTTCTTTGCCAACGCCAATTTCATCAACGATTCTTTCCTGGACACTTAATTGAATGAAATGTACGGGCCAGGCAGAAAAAGAAGTATTCAGCTTTTCTCCCACGTCTGTTACCCCTTCATAAACATCCTCCCAATATTCGCCGCTATCTTGATTCCACTGAGTAGGCGAAATGCTTTTGACCTCACCCACTAAAATCACATCAGCATTCGTGATCATCTCAGCCCGATCTAATGTGATGTAGGAAGGCTCGTAGTAAACAGTTCTACTTTCGTCGTTAACTGGGGTGTTTTTTTGCATAGGGGAAAATGCACAAGAGGTTAACAACAGCAAGAGAAACAATATTAGTATAGAAAAATAAAAGTTGTTTTGCGTTTTCATAGCGGATTTCCTTTTAATTAAAACCAACCAAAATTTTGCGTGATGTTTCCTGTTAAGGATAGGTATTATTTATGCCACTCTTATCGTCAGATTCCAGGGTTCGGAAATATGTCTTGCCCGCGTTGTAGCCATCACACATCGTGGCCTTAAGTGCATCATTAGACGGACAATTAGAATTCTGCGTATGTTTCAAACCAATCGCGTGTCCAAATTCATGTGTGGCTACCGAACGAGCATCCCATAGGCCACCTGGAGAGTTTTCACCTGTGTACCAGGAATAGGTGCTATTAAAGATAATGTCAGCCTCCGTAATTGTTGTACCAATGCAGTGCCGATATGTATAGCCAGCCTGTGAGGATGGAAGTGTTCCAAGCGTGACATCATTTTGACTTGCATCATCTATCAAGATTGAAAAAGGAGAGGGGTTGACATTATTCCACTGCTCACGCCCAAAACTAACGGCATTTCGCCATGCAGTGGAAAGAGCACTCCTATCATAATACATCGTATTTGTTGGCCATTTGCAGCCCGCATAAACATACGCTTGGGTTTTCCTCACAGGACCCAAAAATATTAATACCAAGATATAGAGCAAAAGGAAAATTTTAAATTTAAAGTTAATCATTGCCTATCTCCTTTAGTAAACAGGTAGTAACCAGTAGAATTTATCTTGCGATTGCAATCGTTGCTAAATTTACCCTCTCTCCCCTCCTCTGCCAAGCCGTATTTCTACTGCACCCCATGCAGTATTTCTACTGCACCTTACCCCTTTTGGAGCTTAATCCAACCCTTTTCCATCGCCATCACTACTGCATGGGTACGGTTATTTGCCCCAATCTTCTTACAAATCCGATAGAGATGCGACTCAACCGTGCGCGGATCCACATCAAAAACCAGTGCGATCTCTTTATTCGTTTTCCCCTCTGCGACCATCTGTAAAATGTCCACCTGATACGGGGTCACTTCTTCTTCTTCCGCGCGTAACCTGGACGCCATCCAGGCTTCCAACCCATTGCCGAACCAGCGTTCTCCTCTTGCCACGGTACGGACTGCGGTTAGCATGTCTTTCACGGTATTCCTGCCATCTTTGACATAATATCCTAAGGCTCCCTTATTCAGCATGGCTTCCACCGCCTCTGGCGCATCATGGGCACTGTAAACGAGAATCCGTGTCGGCCAGCCACGTGTTTGAATTTCGTCCGCAATCTTTGGCCCGGAATCCTTCCCGTGTAAGCGAATATCTAAAACTACCACATCAGGCTGGT
>JABWBV010000694.1 GCA_013359445.1 Anaerolineales bacterium
AGGACGGCTGGCGCGGCGGGAATAACATCGAAATTGTGGGGAATACGATCATTGGTGCAAACCACATGGGGATTGATACGTATGCGAAACAATCGTCCATTCACGAGAATGTAATCTCTTACGTTGCCGTTATCGAGTTACTAAATCAGGCGGGGATGGGCTGTCCGACAGACTCCAGCGGCGGGGTCTGCACAGAGGACGGGGATGGTATCCGTCTCAAAGTAGACAAATCGGCTGATTCAGGTCATTCCAATGCCGTTTACAGAAACTTGATTTTCGGAATTGGTTATAACGGCATAGATGTGTTTGGCTCTGGCAACACATTTACCAACAACCGCATCATCGAGGCGTGTTATTCCAAAGGCGATTGCGGCGCGGTGCGGACGTTTGGCGGGAACAGCCTTTCTGACACCCCTGTATACAACCTCACCTTCCAGGGGAACATGCTCTTCAACACAATTGGCAACACCGACGGTTGTCATACCACCTATTCTGCCCCCTTTGGCTTCGGCCTGTACATTGACCACTACTCCAAAGACATTGTTTCGACAGGCAATACTATCACCGGATCGACCAGCCACGGCATCCTTTATCAGGATTCCACCGGGCAAATCACCAACAACACCCTTTATGACAACGCCTCGGGCAGTGCCTATGCCGCCCAAATTGCTTTGACAGGCGCTCCCACATTCGTCTCCCCGATGAGCGGCAACGTGATGTACTCGCTCAAAACGACCGCCTGGACCCTCTCTGCGGCGGATGCAGACCGGATGGCGAACTCAAACGGCAACTACTTCTTCAACCCCTACCTGCCCCAGCACATCAACGTTTCCGGGGCCAAAACCCTGGCCGAATGGCAAACGTTTAGCGGGCAAGACAGTAACTCAGTCGAAAACTGGTTCCAACAATCCCTTGGAGATGATCCGCTCTCAACCATCTTCTACAACATCTTTGATACCACTACCCAAATTGACCTGGGCGGAACGCAATACCTCGATCTGGATCAAAACCCCGTCGTCGGCACGCTGATCCTGGCCCCGTACACTTCCCAAATCCTGATAGATAACGGCCCTGCGGCGCTCACGCTGTTCAACATCTCCCCCTCCCTAATGGCTGTTGCCGACGCCGCCGACTTCACCCTGACCCTGACCGGGGCGGGCTTCACCGAAAACAGCATCGTGCGCTGGAACGGAGCAGATCGTCCCACGACGTTTGTCAGCGCCACCACGTTAACGGCGGAAATCTCCGCAACCGATGTGGATGAAGTGGGGAGTTTTTCGGTGACGGTCTATGATCCGGGGCCACCAGAGGAGGAGACGGGGGCGGTAATGTTTTGGGTGGTGGAGGAGGTGTGGGAGGTGTGGTTGCCGGTGGTGGGGAGGTAGGTTGCCCATCTGGCCCCGCCCGGCGATGAAGTCGCCGGGCTACAACACGACGCCGGATGGAATCCGGCTTAGCCCGTTTCAACGGGCGTGGTTGGGTAGCCGGGGGACTTCATCCCCCGGCGGGCTTCTTCTCCTTCTTCGGCTTCGGCGCGGGCAGTTCCTTTTCCGTCAAACGGATCAACTGCCCCAGCCACTCCTTATCCTCCACCTGATCCCCCATCAAAAAAGACGGCTTGGCGCCCGGATAAGGCGGGGCTTCTACCACGTCGCCCATAAACGCCCTCCCCGCCTGAGTGGGTTTGACAAATACCTGGTTATCGCACACCAGCGCGACCAGTTTTTCTTTGTGATAAATCGCATACTCCCCAAACATCTTCCGGGCAGACACCTCCCCCAGATGTTCGAGTTGCCCAACCACGTACTCAACGAAATTAATATCAGATGCCATACACGCTCCTTTGGATTTCAGGCTTTATCCATCGTGTCAAAATAATTCCACCCATCCAACTCCGGCGGCTCGATCCCCAATTGGGTCAGGATCGCCATCACCTGGGAACGATGTTCGGTGGCGTGATTGATCGCTTGCGTGAGAAGGATCGTTTTCGGAACCCCGCGCGGGGTGCCTTCCCAATCCACGGTAACGGTCTCATCGGGTTGGACCTTGCCCGCCCACTCGATCAGGCCCTCGCCCGTCGTTCGTAGGGATGCCAGCATTTCCGCCATCGTCAGGGACGAGGCATTTTCGGGGCGGACGAGCCGTTGCCCGGTGCGGATGCGGTGCAGGTAATTCTGTTCGGCCCGGACGATGTGTTCGAGCGTCTCCCGGATCGATCCGAACGTGCCAAGCAGGGTGGCGTCGAGTTGTTCGGGGGTCAGGTTGGCGCACTGTTCAAACAGGGACACGTTCGCCCACAGGTAGTGGTTGAAGAGGGTGGTGAGGGTGTCGGTTGGGGGCATGAGAGACTCCTTCTATTTCAAATTCTCAATATCCGCTAAATCTTGTAACCGCCCCGACGCTTTCTTTGCCTTTTTCAAATTCTCCAGATCAATAAACGGCAACGTAACTCCATCAATCTCTGTTTCAACCCGTTTCGCGTAACATTCTGGAAACGCTACGCCTGGCACGCCCATGATCAAATCTATGCGGTTGGGCGCGTACCCCAATTGAATAATCGTTTCGGTTTCTAAAAAATCGTTTTCCTTTAGCCCCAATGATTCAAACCCGAAATCAGCCAATGTTTTTACCACTCGCGTGGCATTCTCCGGGTCAATCCATATCCAAACATCAACATCTTTGGTATAGCGGGGATGCCCATGAAACGCGACCGCATATCCCCCAACAATCAAATATTGCACCTCATTTGCGTTTAATAACTGAAAGAACTCTTTGAAGTCTTGGTTGAGGTTCATCTTTCCAGCCATGGTATTCCCTTCGTATGTCTTCCAAAGTTTCCAATCGTTTTTCGACGGGTTGACTTTGCCAGTATTCAAAATCGGACTTTTGTTCCTTGAGTTTCACTTTAACAAAAGTTGGGGCAATCGTTCGTTGAGCTTTCATAGGCTAAATTATACCGTTCAATAGGCAGGGTCGTGATTTTCACTTCCCTTACTGTTCGCGCGTCAAATCGGCGCACTGGTCAAACAAACACACATTCATCCACCTATGGTGATGGAAAGGGGTGATGAAGAAGAAACTAACTAAAAACTACTCTGAAATCCTGATTGAGTATCATCTTGTCTTGCCAGGATAACTGGATAATTCGCACACCCAAGGTTATCGGATGTATAATTTACTCGTCAGCACAATTATTTGTACG
>JABWBV010000695.1 GCA_013359445.1 Anaerolineales bacterium
CTTCCGCCCCCCCGTTTCCGCGGGGCACTCCTACCCCGCCGATCCTGCCGAACTCCATCATCTCCTCCAAAACTACCTCGAAGCCGCCGGCACCGAACCCGACCCCACCCCTGGCAAAGGCCTCCTCTCCCCCCACATAGACTACCCCCGCGGCGGTGAAGTCTACGCCCAGGTGTGGAAACGCGCCGCCGACATGGTCAAAACCGCCGACCTCTTCATCGTCCTTGGCACCGACCATCACGGCGGACACAACCCGATCACCCTCACCCGCCAAAACTACGCCACCCCCTACGGCCTCCTCCCCACCGAACAAACCGTCGTAGACGCCCTCGTAGAAGTCCTCGGTGAAGAAAACGCCTTCGCAGGCGAACTCTACCACCGCAACGAACACTCCCTCGAACTCGTCCTCACCTGGCTCCACCACCTCCGCGGCGGCGAACCGGTCCCCGTCGTCCCCATCCTCGTCGGCTGGCTCACCACCCCCCAACGCACGAACGGCAACCTCCCGATCAACGAACCCCTCGTCCAAAGCCTCGTAGATGCCGTTCACCGTGCCACCGCCGGACGAAACGTCTGCTACATCATCTCTGGCGACCTCGCCCACGTTGGCCCCGCCTTCAGCGGCAAACCCCTCGACGACCCCGCCAAAGCCCTCATCCGCCTCGCCGACGATGACCTCTTTCGTATCCTCGCCACGGGCGATTCCCGCACCTTTATCACCAAACTCCTCACCGACTACGAACCCAACAACGTCTGCGGCACCTTCCCCGCCTACCTCGCCCTCCGCATGATGGGCGACGTAAAAGGCGAACAGGTCGGCTACGCCCAGTGTCCGGCAGACGAGCAGGGGACTTCGATTGTGAGTGTGGGAGGGGTCGTGTTTCGATAGAGTTAGAAGTGTATAATTGAGGTGTAAAGAGTTGATGTAAGGAAAAACCCTATGCAAAATACGAGACACCGAACACAAATTTTATTAGAACCGGATCAGCACCAGGCCCTCACGGAAATTGCGCGGCAAGAAAAGCGCAGTATTTCTGAAGTTGTTCGGGAAATGTTGCGCCAGCAACTTGCTGAACGGAAAAAGCGAAATCTTGAAACCGCCGCGAGCGCTTTGTTGGACGATTATTTGAACGATAAAGACTTAACAGCCTTTTCCGTCTTGGATGCTGAGGACTTTCATGCGTAAAGGGGAAATTTGGTTAATCAATTTAGACCCAACGATTGGTGCAGAAATTCGTAAGACACGTCCGGCTGTCATTGTAAATGACGATGCCATTGGCATTTTGCCCCTTCGTGTAATCGTCCCTTTTACAGACTGGAAAGATCGTTATTCGGTTGCTCCCTGGATGGTTAAAGTTGAACCTCATGCGGGAAATGGGTTAGCAAAAACTTCTGCCGCAGATGCTTTTCAAATTCGTTCGCTCTCGACCGAAAGAATCATAAATCGTCTTGGAACACTCTCTTCCTATAAACTCGAAGAGATATTAAACGCGATCGAGTCTGTCCTTGGAAGGTGAAAAATGACCTCCCCCTCCTTAAGCCCTCTCTCTGTCCAAACCGCCATCCGCACCAAACGCGCCATCCGCAAATTCACCCCCGACCCCCTCCCCGATGACGCCCTCCACGCCATCCTTAACGCGGGACGCCGCGCCCAATCCTCCAAAAACATGCAAGCCTGGCACTTCATCGCCATCCGCGACCGAGCCACTCTCGAAGCCCTCTCCAAATGCGGCGACTTTGCCGGACACCTCGCCGGAGCCGCCCTCGGCCTCGCCATCATCACCCCCGACCCGGAAATTCGCTTCAACGTCATGTTCGACGCCGGACAATCCGCCGCCTACATGCAACTCGCCGCCTGGGAACTCGGCATCGGCTCCTGCCTCGCCACCATCTACCAGCACGATCAGGCTCGCGCCCTCCTCGGCTTCCCCGCCGACATGCACCTCCGCATCGCCCTCTCCTTCGGCTACCCCCTCGAACCCGAAAAACTCACCCTCCCCCCCCGCAAAACCGGGCGCCGCACCTTCGACGAAGTGATTCACTGGGATCGGTGGGAAGAAGGGAAAGCGGGATACAATCCGTTCGGAGGAAGTAGATAAAGTAGATACGGTAAATAAGGTAAATAGGGTACATATCGTATTCTATCTACTTTATCTACCGTATTTACCCTATCTACCCTATCTACCCTTCCCCCCTACCCCCATGCACCTCGAAATCTCCGACTACACCGCCTCCATCGAAGACTTTCGCACGGCCCGCCGTCGTGCCGCGCTCGAAGCTGTCGTCGCGCGCCTCACTGGCAAATCTGCCGACCTTCTCTCCTTCGACGAAGTCCGGGGCCTCCTCAAAGGCGAACACACCCTCCCCCGCGGCCTGCAAGAAATCCCCCTCAACGCCATCATCGGGAGCGTAGGTCGTTACCACGATTTCACCCGCTCTTTCCTCCCCCTCGATGACCAGGATGCCGAGCGTTGGGCACGCGTCCGCACCAGTATAGACCAGCGCGGCATGGCCCCCATCGAACTCTACCAAATTGGCGATGCCTACTTCGTCCTCGACGGTAACCATCGCGTCTCCGTCGCCCGTGCGCGCGGCTTTGAAACCATTCAAGCCCACATCACCGAAATCCAAACCCGCGTCTCCCTCCTCCATACCGACCAACCCGACGACCTCATCCGCAAAGCCGAATACGCCACCTTCCTCGAAACCACCCGCCTCGACGAATACCGCCCCCGCGCCGACCTCAGCGTCACCGTTCCCGGCAGTTATCGCCTACTCCTCTACCAAATCGCCGAAGAACGCCGCCAAATGTCCCAAACGCAAGGGATCGACATCCCCTGGGAAGTTGCCGCGGCCCGCTGGTACGACAAAACCTACACCCCCCTCGTACAAGTGATCCGGGAAAACGGCCTCCCCCACGACTTCCCCAACCGTACCGAAACCGACCTCTACGTCTGGATCAATCGCCGTCGGGAAGAACTTGTAACCAAACTGGGCTGGCAAGTCCCTGTCGAAGTCGCCGCCGCCAACCTCTCCCCCACCTCCCGCAAACGTGACCGGACCGCGCAGGGTTCCTCGCCACAAACCTCGTCCAACGGCGAACCGCTCACCCCGCTCGATTCCACACCCGATCCGGGTTCGTGGCGCGCCTGGGCGTACGCCACCCACCCCCGCGAACACCTCTTCCGCGACTA
>JABWBV010000696.1 GCA_013359445.1 Anaerolineales bacterium
AGAAATCATGGTGCCGCGCATTGACATCTTAGCCTTAGAAGTAAACGCCACCGCCCTCACCGCGGCCGATACAATGTTAAAATCAGGCTTCTCCCGTGTCCCGGTTTACCAGGAAAACATCGACAACGTCATCGGCATCCTCTACGTCAAAGATTTATTACGCCTTTCCCGTGAAGAAAAACTAGAAGGAACCCTCCACGATAAACTCCGCCCTGCTTATTTTGTCCCCGAAACCAAAAAAGCCGATGAACTCCTCACCGAAATGCAAAACCGGCGCATTCACATCGCCCTCATTGTCGATGAATACGGCGGCGTCGCGGGTATGGTCACCCTCGAAGACCTCATGGAAGAAATCGTTGGCGAAATCCAAGATGAATACGATCAAGCCGAAGAAAAAATCTATCACCAAATAAATGACAGCGAATACATCTTCCAGGCCCGTATCGACCTCGACGAATTCAACGAAATCATGGATAGCGCCCTCCCCAAAGATGAAGCCGATACCCTCGGCGGCTTAATTTACAATAAAATAGGCCGCGTCCCCAAAAGCGGCGAAGAAATCCAAACCGATAACATTCTCCTGATCGTCGAACAAGTCAGCGGACGCCGTATTCGCAAAGTAAAAGCCCGCCGAACCGCTCACCCTTCCCCCTCCCAATTCCTCAACCCCCATGTTAACTAATGACCAACGCGACCACCTCATACAAATCGCCACCCATACCCGCCAGTGGGCCTATGCCCCCTACTCCCACTACCCCGTAGGCGCCGCCCTCCTCACCACCTCTGGCAAAATCTACGAAGGCGTCAATATCGAAAGCGCGGCCTACCCAACCACCATGTGCGCCGAACGCGTCGCCATCTTCAAAGCCGTCTCCGAAGGCGAACGAGAATTTGTCGCCCTCGCCGTCGTAACGCGCAATGGCGGGTCGCCCTGCGGCTCCTGTCGTCAGGTCCTGGCCGAATTTGGCCTGGAAACCATCATCCTAATCGCCAATGATACGGGCCATCTTCTACAAGAAACCAGCATCAAAGCTCTCCTCCCCTCCGCTTTTGGGCCAAATGACTTAAGCGAAAATCCACCTCAAGGGGTAAAATAACCCGCTATGCGTATTCTCATCCTTTCCGATATTCATGCCAACCTGACCGCCCTGGAAGCCGTCTTAACCCATGCTGGCGAATTTGACAGCCTCTGGTGTCTGGGCGATCTCGTCGGATACGGCCCAGACCCCAACGAGTGTGTTGAAACCATCCGTTCACTCCCCAACCTCACCTGCCTGATCGGCAATCACGACGCCGCCGTCATCGACCAAATGGACGCCGCCACCTTCAACCCCGAAGCACGCCTCTCCATCGAATGGACCTTACAACAACTCACCCAAGAAAACCTGACCTATCTCTCCCAACTCCCCAACCGCATCGTCGTCGAAAACGCCACCCTCGTCCACGGGTCGCCTCGTAGCCCCACCTTCGAATACCTCCTAGACACCCACCTCGCCACCATTAACTTCGCCTACTTTGAAACCCCCTTCTGTTTTGTCGGCCACACCCACCTGCCCGCCCAATACCTCCTCGCCAACGGACAAGGACACGCCAGCCTGATCATCCCCCAACCCAACCAGGTCATGCGCCTTGCCGCCCGCTCCATCATCAACCCCGGCTCCGTCGGGCAACCCCGTGACCGGGACCCGCGTGCCGCCTACGCCATCTTTGAAACCCAAAATAACTCCTGGGACTACCGCCGCATCCCCTACGACATCCAGGCCGTCCAAAAGCGCATGAAAGCCCACAAACTCCCCGAACGCCACATCCAACGCCTCGTCGCTGGTTGGTAAACAAAATCTCCAAACTTCCGAAGCCTCCTTCGGAAGTTTTTTTTCTCGGGAACTTTCCCCACCCCCGAAGCGTTTTGCCAATACCAACCTTATTCAGGAGAAAAAAATGTTCAAAAAAATCGCCTTCCTCCTCCTCGTTTTTACCCTCTTTGTGACAGCTTGCTCCCCTGCCGCGATGGCCGAAGTCGAAGCCCCCATGTATGCCCTGGAAGAATCCGTCTCATCCGAACGCGCCGCCTACGATACAGGCGCAGGATTTGCCGCTCCCCAAGAATTTGACGGTTTGACCGTAGATGTGGTCTCTGATCCTGCCGCAGACGGGGAACCCACCAACCCCGCGGGGGAACGCATCGTCATCAAAAACGCCTCCCTCTCCATCGCCGTCGAAAACCCCGCCGTCAACCTCGACGCCGTCACCGCCCTCGCCGACGAATTTGGTGGCTTCGTCGTTTCCTCCAACCTCTACAACACCACCCTCGCCAACGGGGCCGAAGTCCCCCAGGCCAACATCACCATCCGCGTCCCCGCCGAACGCCTCGACGAAGCCCTCACCCGCATCAAATCCGGTGCAGGCGAAATCCTCAGCGAAAGCATCTCCGGGCAGGACGTGACCCGCGAATACACCGACCTGCAATCTCGCCTCACCAACCTGCAAGAAGCCGAAACTCAACTCCAGGCCATCATGGACGACGCCAACCGCACAGAAGACGTCATCAACGTCTTCAATCAACTCACCTACTACCGTGAACAAATCGAAATCGTCAAAGGCCAGATTCAATACTACGAAACCTCCGCCGCCTTCTCCGCCATCAGCGTAGACATCCTCGCCGATGCCGCCGTTCAACCCCTCACCATCGGGGGCTGGGAACCCGCCGGGGTCGCCAAAGACGCCATTCAAGCCCTCATCAATACCCTCCAGGGCCTCGTAGATGTCACCATCTGGCTTGCGTTGTACATTCTCCCCGTCGCCCTCGTCCTCCTCATCCCCCTCCGCCTCATCTGGGTCGCCATCAAACGCTGGCGCAAATCCCGCCGTACCAAAGTCGTCGAAACCCCCGTCGCCAGTTAATCCACCCTTTCTCCCCATTTTGTGCCCCCGATTGGGGGCACAATTGTTTAAATAAAGCGCAGCATCCTGAGCGGAGCGGAAAATAACCCATCAACGTAAATTACTCGCCTCCAGCGCAGTCGAAGGATGCGGCAAATTAGAAAAACACAAAATTACACAAATCTCACCGGCTGAAACAACTCCCGATCCAACTCCCCCAGCCTCTCCTCCCCCAACGCCAACACCTCCTCCTCCACTCCCCGCGCGGCCTCCCGCAACCCCGCCACATCCACCCCCCGGCAAACCTCC
>JABWBV010000697.1 GCA_013359445.1 Anaerolineales bacterium
GCGGCGATCAGTTCACCATCTTTGAGCAGCGCCGCCGCCGAATCGTGATAGAAGCAGGAAATGCCCAGGATATACATCGTTAGCCTTGCCTTTGCGCGCCTTCGAGCCGGTTATCTACCGGCTCACGGTCAATCCAGGCGGGGGGACGCTGGCGCAGGTGCAGCGGGTCGCTGAATAACCGCGCGCCAATACCAAACGGCAGCGCGACGATGAAATAGAACAGCACGGCGATCACCCGTCCCTGCACATCGCCGATGATGCCGACGATGATTTTGAAACGCGCCCAGGCAAGTTGGATAATTTCGTTCAAATTACGCTCCACTACCACATCTACGTTTTGTTGTAGGGACACCCTTCTGGGTGTCCGTCGCCTGCGGACGCGCAGAAGCGCGTCCCTACGAAGGCGCGGCGACCAACTTAAGAATATCGCCTTTGTAGTCCACCAGGTAAAGCTCGCCCGCTTCGTCTTCGCCGAACGAACTGACGACCCGCTGTGTTTCCATAAAGAGCGCGTGCTGCCACTGGTTCGTGCTGTTCCGGTAGAGCGTCCACACGCGCCCGGAGCAGTAATCGCCGAAGAAGTAGTAGCCTTGCAGCTCCGGCAGCGCCGCCCCGCGATAGACAAAGCCGCCCGTGACCGAGCAGCCATCCACATGGGGATACTGGTGAATCGGCATGGTGACGTAGCCCAGCGGATCGACATCGGTCAGATATGGATTCGTGCCTTCAAACGCGCTCCAGCCGAAGTTCAAGCCGAGCGAATAGCCCGCAGGCACATAATCGACTTCTTCAGTCGTCCACTGCCCGACATCGCCGAGATAAAAGTCGCCCGTCGCGCGGTCAAAGCTGAAACGCCAGGGGTTTCGTAGGCCAAACTGCCAGATTTCATTGCAGGTGTTGGCCGTGCTCACAAAGGGGTTATCGGAAGGGATGGTGTATAACCCGGCAGGATCACATTCCGGGGCAAGGCCCCCGCCATCCACATCAATACGGAGTATTTTTCCGAGCAATTCCATCCCGTTTTGGGAACGGTTTTCGGGATCGTTGGCGCTCCCCCCATCGCCCATGCCAATGTACAGGTAATCGTCGGGACCAAAACTCAGGTCGCCCCCATTGTGTTCGCCATAGGGCTGTTGGATGGTGAGGATGACGACTTCGCTGTTGGGGTTGGCGATATTTTCATTGGCTGTGACCGAAAAGCGCGAGATGCGGGTGTAGAGAAAGGGCGTGTCCCCATAATCGGGGCAATCGGCAATGGTGCAGTAGGTGTAGTTGACATAAAAGTAGCCATTGCTGGCATAGTTTGGGTCAAAGGCCAGGCCGAGCAAGCCTTGCTCATTCCCCTCGCCGAAACCGTATTCGACGCGTGCGGTAATATCCAAAAACGGAGTGGGTAAAACCGTGCCATCGGCTTGAACGATGCGAATGACACCGGTTTGTTCCACCACAAACAGCCGGGAATCCCCCGCGTGGGCAATGTCCACGGGCAGATTCAGCCCGTCGGCAAAAGGCACAATGGAAATATCGGGGGGACCCCCAACCGGTGCGGATGCGGCCCCGGGGTGAGCCGAGGTCAACAAGCTGGCGGCGAAGGCAAACAGCCCTAGGGCAGTAAAAAGAATGAGAATAATCCAGGTTGGGGTACGATTAACGTGGGGTTTCATAAAATCTCCTTGATGTTTAAAAAGGCCCGTTTAAACCAGATTCCGATTTTGCGGAATTTTTGGAACTTCATTCGTGGCACACCACCGCACGAACAAGAGAATCCCGAATTTTGAAGGGGGCCACCCCCAAACGCTTCAAAATTTCGAACATTTCACCCCGAAAACGGTAGCGCCATGGTTTGTGAAGTCCCGAAGCCAGTAGGGTCAAACCCATATGATTATACCTGAACCAAAAAGACCTTTCGGGCTTTTGTAATAGCCTGAAAGGTCTTTGTCATTGGATTGGCAGTTACTCACCAAGAGGATGAAGTTCCGAGAAAAAGGATCAAAAGGGGGCTGTACAGCCCCCTTTTGATCCTTTTTTCTCGAGTTTACCTGTAATTCCTTGGATTAAGTCTCTTGCGGAGGTCCGCGCCACGCGCTTTTAGGGTTTCAGCATCGTGGGAAGCCAGACATTGTGGGTAAAGGCGAAACAACTGCCCACTTCATTCCCGGCAAGATGATAAAGTCTGCCGTTGTTTGACGCGAGATCATACCCAAGCAGGTAAAGCTCGCCATCGTAGCCTTGCCCAAACGAACTGATTTGTTGCGGGGCCGGGTTTAATAACGTTTCGAGGGAATAGCCTCCCAGGCCATCCGCTTCCAGACTCCACAACGTGCCAAAGACATAATCGGCAAAGTAATACTTCCCGTACATATCGCTAAAACCACACCCACGATAAATATACCCACCCACTACGGTATAGCCGACGGTGTGATCGTATTCATGAATGGGGAAGGTATAGGAATCGGTGCAAAGGGTGGCGGTGTAATATGGACTTTCGGCACTGCCCTCATAACAGCCCCATCCGTAATTCTCACCCCCCAGGCTGGAACCACTTTGGAAGTCCACTTCCTCCATCATCCACTCGCCGACATCGCCGATGTAGAGATCACCATTTAACGAGTCAAAACTGTACCGCCAGGGATTGCGGAACCCTAACGCCCAAATTTCCCCGCACGTGTTGGGATCACCCACAAAGGGGTTATCCGCGGGAACCGTGTAGGGGCCGGTGCCACAATCGGGACTCTGGCCCCCCCCGTGGACATCCAGCCGCAAGATTTTGCCGAGCAGAGATTGCCGGTCTTGCGCGTTCTCATGCACGCCCCCATCCCCCAACGAAATGTACAGATACCCATCCGGGCCGAAGGACAACTCCCCGCCGCTGTTCTCATCCGAGGTGTTGGGGTGTTCCACCTCAAGCAGGATCAATTCCGTCGCAGGATCGATGGGCTGAAGCGGGACAGTCGCCGAGATGGTTCCGGAGACCGTAAAACGGGAGATGACGATATCCCCGTCCAGGTCGGTATAATGCGTGTAGAGATAATGGTTGCTTTGGAAATCCGGGTCAAAGACGAAACTCAACAACCCTTGTTGGTAGTACAACGAGCCAATTTGGTCCGTAATCACCAGCACCGGGTCCGGCAGAACGGTGCCTTCTCCGGTGATTTCATAGATCAAGCCTGCCCGTT
>JABWBV010000698.1 GCA_013359445.1 Anaerolineales bacterium
CTTGTCCCCATTAGCGGCACCGAAAACAGTTGGCTCGCCCTCGACCAGGCCCTCACCCTCGCCAAACTCGAAGGCGACCGGCTCCACGGCCTGCACGTCGTTCGCACAGAATCCGCACGCAGAGGCAAAAAAGCCCAATTGCTGAAAGATGAATTTGAACGGCGATGTATCAAAGCGGGTGTAGAAGGCGAGTTGACCATCGAAGCCGGAAAAATCGCCCCCCTCATTTGCGACCGCGCTTGTTGGACAGACCTCATCATCCTCAACATCAGCCATCCCCCCGGGGATCGCGCCCTCGACCGGCTCACCTCTGGGATTTCTACCATTGTGCGATATGCCTGCCGCCCGGTCATGTTTGTGCCCTGTGTTATCCCCAAGATGGAACGCCTTCTCCTTGCCTTTGATGGCAGTCCAAAATCTCGGGAAGCCCTCTACGTTGCCACCTATCTGACTGGAAAATGGCAATGGACTTTGGATGTCCTCACGATTTTAGAAACCGGACGCGCGAATGATGAAACGGTAAAGCAGGCCCAAGACTACCTCGCCGAGCGGAACGTTTCAGCAAACTTTATCGCCAAAACAGGCAATGTCGCCGACGCCATTCTGTCTACGGCAGAAGAACAAGATAGCCATCAGATCATTATGGGCGGGTATAGCTATTCGCGGATGATGGAAGTGATGTTCGGTAGTACGGTAGACCGGGTTTTGCGCGAGGCAAAGGCCCCGGTATTTATTTGTCGTTAGGTTATGACCCTTTCTTCTCGCTTTTCCGATGCCCTGCTGTATGCCAATCATCTCCACGCCGATCAAACTCGGAAGGGGTCGGGCGTCCCGTACATTTCTCACCTGCTCGCGGTGTGCGCGCTCGTGATGGAGCACGGCGGGGATGAAGATCAAGCCATCGCCGCCCTCCTGCACGACGCCGCCGAAGATCAGGGCGGGTACGACACCCTGTCAGACATCCGCGCCCGGTTCGGGGACCGTGTCGCCCGCATGGTGGGGGAATTGAGCGACACGTTCGACATCCCCAAACCTCCCTGGCGCACCCGTAAAGAAACCTATCTTGCCCATCTCCCCCACGCCCCCGCCGATACGCTGTTGGTCTCTCTTGCTGACAAAGTCCACAACGCCCGCACGATTTTGGCCGACCACGCGCTAATTGGCGAAGCGATTTGGGGACGGTTTACCCAAGGCCGGGAGGGAACTTTATGGTATTACCGCGCGTTGGCAGACCTTTTTCAACGACTTCATCGGGGGTATTTGGCGGATGAATTAAGTCGGGTAGTGACTGCATTGGAACAGGCCTCTCGTTAAAAATCATGAAATAGGCAATAAAAAAAGCCCTCGGCGTTTCCGAGGGCTTTTTTACTAGATTTTCAAAGACATCTGCGTGGGAAATTTACCCCAAATATTCACGCAATGTCACCGCGACGCCGGGGTGGCGCAAACGGCGGAGGGCCTGGGCTTCGATCTGGCGGACACGTTCGCGGGTGACGCCCATTTTCCGACCCACTTCTTCAAGGGTACAGGTTTTGCCATCGAGCAGGCCATAGCGCAATTGCAAGACACGCACCTCGCGCGGGGGGAGGGTTTCCAGCACCGCGTCGAGCTGTTGTTTTAACAGGTTGTGGGAGGCGGTTTCGTCCGGGGCGGGGGAGTCGGAGTCTTCGATAAAATCGCCGAGCATGGATTCGCCTTCGTCGTCAATGGGCATTTCCAAAGAGAGCGGGCGGCGCGAGGCTTTGAGCATCTCTTCCACTTTTTTGATCGGCACATCAAGGAATTCCGCCAGTTCCTGCATGGTTGGTTCGCGGGCGTACTTCTGTTTGAGTTGGTTCTGCACGCGGCGCAAGCGGCTGATTTGATCACCCATGTGGACAGGGACACGGATCGTGCGCCCCTGGTCGGCAATGGCGCGAGTCACCGCCTGCCGAATCCACCAGGTAGCGTAGGTGCTGAACTTAAAGCCGCGTTTGTAATCGAACTTCTTTGCGGCGCGCATCAGCCCGATGTTCCCTTCTTGAATTAAATCCAGAAACGGGACACCACGCCCAATGTATTTTTTCGCGACGCTGATCACCAGACGAGAGTTGGAAATAATCAGCCGTTCGCGGGCACGGGTGCCATCTTCAATATTCTTGCGTAACTCCTCGCGGCGCTCGTAGGGTGTGCCTCCCTTGGCGAGTTCATCGCGGGAGGTCCGGCCACGTTCAATGGCTTTGGCGAGGTCAATTTCTTCCTGTTGGGTTAAGAGGGGGACTTCTGCGGCTTGTTTGAGATACAAACCCACCATGTCATTGGTGTCAATTTCGGTTAGAGACCCATCACCGGACAGAAACAAACGATTAATCATCTGAACGGTATCTTCTTCTTCAATTTCCGAAACAATCGCCTGATCTCCGGTTGGGAGCGCGGACTTATCCTCAACATAAGGAATTCCAGCACTTAACAACGCGGCGAATACCTCATCCAGTTGATTAATGTCCTCTTCTGCCTCCGGGAAAAATTGCATCAAGTCATCGAGGGTGATATATCCTTGCTGGCGACCTAACGCGATTACCTGTTGAACAGAATAGGATTGATTTTTTTCTGCAGTTTTTTCTATGGGTTCCATTATCATCATTTCCATAGGTGGATTTGCCTCATTTTGGGGTAATTTACCCGTATCAAGATTATAAACCAAAAACAGGCCGTATTTAACTATCTGTTTTTGAGCAATCTCACTCAAAACAGGCTTTACCGGTCTGCTTGGTTTTCAATTAGCTTTGGGGGCCTACCTGAGTTCAGGTAGGGAAGCCGATTATAGCACATACGAAATGTTAAAAAAAGTCCCAATTTCTATTAATACATTAGACTTCTCGCTTTTATGCCGCCAAATACCAAAACATCGCTCCTATTATCAAGGTGACGATCCCCAAAAAGACCCATGCCGTGGGGACAAACCATTTTGCCGACGCTGAATCAACCTCGGCCTCTTGAGGATGCGCCGGATCATACAAGAGGCGCACAGAGTCCCCAACTTTTGGGCGGGCAGGATAACTTCCAACCTGACTCTTAACTCCGCGTCCTGCGCTTTTCGCCTTTGTGTTCATTTGCTTGTCCTCTAAAGTGCCCTTTCCGGGTGCCCATGCACCCATGCAGCACATACAGACACCGCGCCAGCCTGGGCCCCG
>JABWBV010000699.1 GCA_013359445.1 Anaerolineales bacterium
ATGCTTCGAGGTCGTTGAGGGCAAGTTCGACCTGGTTAAAATGGGTCTGAGGGTCGTTAAATAAGCCGAAATGGGTGGGGGCGACATGTTGAAGGTCCAAGGTGCGGAGCCGGGCGAGGCTGGTGCGCCATTGTGCGAGGTGGAATTCCGGCGGAGGTGCAGGGATGCGAACGTGAGCAACTCCCGGCAAGCGCACGCCGCCCACATCGCCCGTGAAACAGACATTTTCCCAAAGGTAGGACATGTGATGGGTGGCGTGACCGGGAGTATCGAGGGCGGTAAATTGGTGGTTGCCGATCGTGATGGTGTCGCCGTCGGAGAGGGAGGTGAGGTTATCGGCAGGGACGGGGAGAAATTCGCCCCACAAGGGTTTCATATGTTCACGATAGATGCGTTCTGCGCTGATCAGGAGGCGATCAGGGTTGAGAAGGTGGGGGGTTCCTACTTTGTGAACGTAGATATGCGCGCCTTGTCGGGCCAGCCAGCCTGCGGCTCCGGCATGATCCAGGTGGATATGGGTGAGGAGGACGTGGGTAATATCGGCGGGGGTAAAGCCGTGGTTTTGAAGGGCCGTGGTGAGGGCTGAAATTGTTGAGCCAGCGCCCGTTTCGATAAGGATAGCCCCACTGGAATGGGGAATCAGATAGGTTGCGATGGTATGGGGTTGGCCTTGAAAATTGAGGTCGAGGGTATAGATGGGAGGCATATTATGGATGGAAAATGGAGTGGGTGAAATTTATGGGCATAAATATACCCCACTTTTAAAAAGAGGTTGCAATCTTGACAAAATGAATTTAGAATTGAGGCAGATTTTTTTATTGTTGGTAACTACTCAAGCCCGCATCCTTCGACTGCGCTAGACCAAAGTAAAGCCATGAAATGGACTGTTTGCCGCTCTGCGTAGAGCTTGCCCTGAAGGTAAGTGAAGGGATGCTCCCGTTATATATCTGAGTAGTTACTATTGTTGTATAGGAATTTTTTCCAGAGGAGAATTTAATGAGCCAATCCAGTGAATTAAAACAAGTCCTAAGAGGCGTGATGTTGTTTGCCGGGTTATCCGATACCGAGTTGGAAACTATTGCGGCAATTTGCAAGGAGCGCAAGTTGGGGCGAGGGGAGGTATTGGCGGAACAGGGCGCGCCTGGGGATGATTTTTTTGTGGTTACAAATGGATTTTTGGAAATTTCGGTAGCGGGTGGGGATAACGCTTCTCAGGTATTGGTCAATTTGGGGAAAGGGCAAATCATCGGCGAGATGGCCCTGATTGATCAAGGACCTCGCTCCGCGACTGTGCGGGCGGTTAGTGAGGCAGTTGTGCAGGTTATCCACCGAGGTGATTTTGAGGCATTGTGTGACAAAAATACGCGTATCGGGTATATTGTAATGAAGGATATTGCGGCTGATCTGTCGTTTAAGCTACGTCATCGAAACATGACCATTGGATAGGAGGCGACGATGGCAATTTACAAAGTTAGTTATGTGGTTATAGGCCGGGCACACCCTGGCACGATTGTCAATCTTGATCATCGCCCCGGGGCGGGTGAACGCGTGACTTTAGGGGATGAGGATTTTATTGTGGTGGAGGTGATAGACTTGATGCCCCCGCGGGGTGATTTTCATTTTATTCACGCTACATGCCGCCCACTCAATGAAAACGAGAAGTAAGTTCCATTTTTTCATTTGAAATTATCTTAAAAACAAAGGGTTTGCCCATCAAGGCAAACCCTTTGTTTTTAAGCGAGAATTTATTTAGCCTACTTCTGGTTCAATTAACCCATATGTGCCATCACGCCGTTGATAGAGGACATTGATGACATTGCTATTGGCATTGTGAAAGACAAAAAATTGTTCGTGCCCTAACAATTTCATATGTTCGAGGGCTTCCATTTCGTCCATGGGAACCATAACAAATTGTTTGCGGCGGGCAATGATAGGGGTGTCACTATCTTCTTCAAGAGGGAGTGCATCGGTGGTTTCCGAGGGGGCCGTTACTTCAGACAAGGGTGTACCATCGCCACGTCCGCGATGGTGTTTGCCTTTGTAGCGGGTAATCTGGCGTTCCATTTTTTCCAGAGCGACATCAAAGGCTACAAAAATATCATCAGCCCGTTCTTCGGCCCGAAGCGTTAATTTTTTGCCACGCACGGTAATTTGAGCAACATTTCGATCCCCTGCATTGCGGGCACTTTTCACATGCGCCAGGTCCACACGGGCGTTCTCAATATCTGTGAGAAAACGGTCCAATTTGGTTGCACGTTTTTCCACATAGTCCTTGAGGCGATTGTTGACGTCCATGTTACGTCCATAAATTTCAACTTGAATGGTCATCTCTCGTACCTCCGAAAAGTGAGTTTTTGAAGGGCCTAAATGAGGTCCCAGAGTTCTTGATCATAAAGCAATGGCCGACCAAGGGTAACACCGTAAACCTTACTGGCCCCAGCAGATTTTAGGGCTTGCGCGCAAGTATTGAGCGTAGAGCCGGTTGTAAAGACATCATCGATGATGATGACGTTTTTTTGCTGGACAAGATTTGGGATGGCTATAAAAGCCTCTTTGAGGTTTTCACGTCTTTCTTCCCCCGTTAAACCAACTTGTGAACGCGTATCGCGTATTCTTTGTAAGGCGTAAGGACGATAAGGCAAGCGAAAATAAGTTGAAATGGGATATGCGAGTAAAGCCGTTTGGTTATACCCTCTCTTTTTTCGACGAGAAACACTCAATGGAACCGGTAAGACCATATCAAATTTCCATTGCAAAGAAAGCAACATCTGGATCAAATAAACAGATAGAACTTCACCCAAAGCCGCATTTCCATGATATTTGAGGCGAACAATCCCCTTACGAAAAGGGTTTTCATATTTTGCAAATGTACGCACCTGATCAAAAGCGGGGGGATTTTTCTGACAGTTTGAGCAAATTTGGTGACGTTCTTGCGGAACGCCACAGATTTCACAGGCTGGTCCGTTCAGGAGCGTTGTTTTATATTGACATTCTTCACACCAGTGCGTACCAATTTTGCCACAACCAAAACAACCAGGCGGAAAGAACAAATCCTGAAAAACAAATAACCACTTTTCTACCGTACATCTAAAAGCTAAAAGTTGACCAGTCATAGGGTAGACTGTGGTTTGCCAAAACCAACAACAGGAGAACCCCATGACTGATCGAAA
>JABWBV010000700.1 GCA_013359445.1 Anaerolineales bacterium
CGGGGGGATTGGGGGGAGTCGATCAGCACCCGCGCGGAGATTCGGGAGGTGATCGGACAACGGCTGAACAACTCGCTCCAACTCGCAGGGCTGACCCTGCTCTTTTCAGTGCCGTTGGGCGTGGTGCTGGGGGTGATCGCCGGGCTGAACGAAAACAAACTGGCTGACAACCTGGTGAGCATCACTTCGCTGGCGGTGGTCGGTCTGCCGGAATTCGTCACGGGGCTGATCCTGATCGAAATCTTTGCCACGCAACTGGAATGGTTTCCCCCGAATTCGTCCGTCAAACTGGGCACTTCCTTTAAAGAAGCGTTCCCGATGCTCGTCCTGCCCGCCCTGACCGCGACCCTGGTTTTACTCGCCTACATCGCCCGCCTGACCCGCGCGGGGGTGGTGGAAGAGTTGAAAAAATCCTACGTCCGCACGGCGGTTTTGAAAGGCCTCCCGCGCGGCACCGTGATCTTCAAACACGTCCTCCGCAACGCCCTCCTCCCGACGATTACGATCATCGCCATCAGTTTCGGCTGGTTGATCAGCGGGCTGATCGTGATTGAAAACGTGTTCAACTACCCCGGTCTGGGACGTTTGCTCGTCTTCGCGATTGACCGCCGCGACTTGCCCCTCATGCAAGCTGTGACAATGGTGACGGTGTTGGGATTTGCGGTGGCGAATCTGATTGCAGACCTGTTGTATGCGTATTTGAATCCGAGGATCAGGTTGAAGTGAGGGGGGCGGTTAGTTGGTTAGTTGGTTAGTTGGTTAGTTGGTTAGTTGGTTAGTTGGTTTGCTGACTTGCCGCTTTGTATTTCCACCAGATTTTCCGGGTCACGGCTCCATTCCATCCGCCGTCGTATACAGAAATTTTTGGGAATCCCATCGCTTTCGAAATCCAATACGCCTCACTGGCGCACCAACCCGTGCCGCAATAAAACGCCACCCGTTTCTCCGGGGTGATGCCCGCGCCCCGTCAGCGCGTGGCGATTTCATCGAGCGGGCGCAGAAGCCCGTTGGAGGTGCGGAAATCTTCCATCCCCTACTTCCCCTACTTCAAACAGAAGAAAATCTGCCGATGCGTTCGCTTTCAGCCATTTCGGGGAAATGACGCTTGCGGACAAAATCCAGTGTCTGACCTCGTTTTCCCTGAAAGTGAATCATAAACGTCATACTTCCGGCTATACTCCTGCTTGCCCAGGATGAAAATTAGGTGTAAATTAATAGGAATGAAAACAAAATTCTTAAATTGGATCAATCAGTTAGGTCAACTACCAGCCCCCGTACTCTCTACACTGATTTTTCTTATGGCACTAGGAATTGGGGGCATCGACTATTTGACGGGGTTTGAGTGGTCGTTTTCGTTTTTGTATTTGATTCCGGTTGGGGTGACGACCTGGTGGTTAGGGCGGAATCCGGGGTTGGCGATGGCGTTTTTGTGTGCGCTGATTTGGCTGGGGGCAGTTTTGCTGAATGAGCAACCTTTTTCTGTTGCCCTGATCCCTTATTGGAATATGTTGAGCCGAACCGTCATTTTTGGGGTGGTCAGTTTGTTGGTGGCAGAACTTCATTTGGCGTTGGATTTTGAACGAAGTTTATCGCGCACGGACCCCTTAACCGGGATTCTGAACCGCCGCGCGTTTTACCACATGGTAGCGCTCGAACTGGCGCGGATTCAACGGAATCAGCGCCCGGCGACGTTTCTTTATATCGATATTGACAACTTTAAACAGATCAATGACGAACGCGGACACCAGGTTGGCGATCAGGTTTTGGAACGCGTGGCACAGACGATCTTAAAAAATGTGCGCGCGATTGATTCGGTGGCCCGCTTGGGTGGGGATGAGTTTGGCGTTTTATTGCCTGAGACTGGTGAGAGTGGCGCGAAGACTCTGGCTCCTCGCCTGCGCTGGCATTTGTTGGCGGAGATGGGACGGTTTGATTGGCCGGTGACGTTTAGCATTGGCGCGCTGACCTGTCTGGATTCCCTGCATGATGTGGAAGAAACGATCCGGTTAGCGGATCAGGTGATGTATGATGTAAAACGGGGGAATAAAGATGGCATTGCCTATGCGGTGATGGGGAATGGGGAAGCGCCAAAAGAGTAACGCGTGGGTGAGCGGGGGCCGCGGGGTGAGGTTAATTCGCCAACCACGCCTGAACTTTCGCTTCAATTTGATCTCGAATCGCGCGAAACTTCGCTAGGGTGGCTTCTTCTGAGCCGGTAAACGCCGCGGGGTCTTCGAAACCCCAGTGGTGGTGTTCCCCGGAACTGAGAAAAATGCTGGGACAATTTTTCTCCGCGTGGTCGCAAACCGTAAATATATATCCGAAATTGACAAAGCCCATATACTCCCGCACGTCTTTGGAATGATGCGCGGACATATCGATCCCGACTTCTTCCATCACACGGAGGGTGAAGGGGTTTAGCCCTTTGGGTTCCAGGCCCGCACTGTGGACCTCGTACCGATCACCTGCGTACTTCCGCAAAAACGCCTCGGCCATTTGGCTTCGGGCGGAATTTCCGGTGCATAAAAACAATACTTTTGCCTTGCTCATTTTGATCTCCTTTGGGGTTTCGTGGGGTTGAAAAGTGACCTGGAACGGGGTTTCACATTCGGGGCATTCGCACGGAATGGTCTTTTTATAGAAGAGAAACATGGAGTCTGCTTCAGGGCGGGGGCCTAAAATGACTTCCAACCAGGCTCGGAGTGACTCGCTGGCGAGTTCGTAAAACATGTTGTTGCCGTGGCGTTTGTCGGTGATCAGCCCGGCTTCTCGTAAAAAGCGCAACTGTTGAGAGACATAGGGCTGGGGACGGTTCAGGTATGCTTCCAGATGGCAGACACATTCCGGGCCGAGCCGCAATACGTCTAATAGTTGGAGCCGTTCGGGGTGGGCGAGTAATTTGAGTTGAGTTGCAAGCGGGGTGTAGTACATTGGTAAAATAGCGGGGGAAATCTATATGCAAAAACTTGCATGTTGGGAGAGTGTAACACAAGGACGGCGGATATATCAAGGGGGTGTGCTGTGCCTGAAAGGGAATTTCGCTTGCCGAGGCAGAAAAATTCGGGTAAAGTATTGGACTTTTGACAAAGTTTGCCAAAAAGATGGAACTGCATAAAATTGGGAGTTGTGACAAACCAATTTCAGCAGTTCCGCGAAGCAGTTTACCAGAA
>JABWBV010000082.1 GCA_013359445.1 Anaerolineales bacterium
AGAATTCCCTCTTAGGAAATGATCGCTCAAAAAAGGAGAAAAAATGCAAATCCTCATCACCCTCTTCATTCTGGGAGTTATCGGCCTCATTGTTTTATGGGGCATCTTCCAATTCGTTCGGTTCATCCCGAACAACCGCATCGGCCTGGTCGAAAAGCGCTGGAGTGGTAAAGGCTCGGTCAAAAGCGGCCTGATCGCCTTAAATGGCGAAGCTGGCTTCCAGCCCGAAGTCTTGCGCGGTGGTATTCATCTGTTGATGCCCTTTCAATATAAGGTTCACATGGCCCCGCTTGTCACCATCCCGCAAGGGAAACTGGGATACGTGTTTGCCCGCGACGGAAAACCCCTCGACCCCACGCAAGTGTTAGCCTCGAACCAAATGGCAAATGAATTTCAAGACGTACGCGTATTTTTGCAAAACGGCGGACAGCGCGGGCCGCAACGTCTCATCCTCCGGGAAGGCACGTATGCCATCAACCTGGTTCAGTTCGTCGTGATGACGGAAGAACGGGTCTATTCACTCCCCCTCAGCCGGGAAGAAGCCGAGACCATCCAAAAAATGGCCGAGGTCATCACCGAGCGAAAAGGGTTCCGCGGCGTGGTGATCAAAGATACCGATGATTTCGTCGGCATTGTCACTGTTCACGATGGCCCATCCCTGCCCCAGGGCGAAATCATCGCCGCCCTCAAAGGGGACGACCCCGACGATCCGGCCACGTACCACAACAGTTTTCAGGACCCTGACCGGTTCCTGCTCTCCGGCGGGATGCGCGGACGCCAGTTACAGGTTCTTGTCGAAGGCACATATTACATCAACCGCTTGTTTGCCACCGTCGAGATGATTCCCAAAACCATCATCGAAGTCGGGTACGTGGGCGTGGTCGTTTCCTACACTGGCGAAACGGGCGCGGACCTCTCCGGCAAAGAGTATCGGCACGGTGAATTGGTCGAGCGCGGCAATCGTGGCGTGTGGAGCACCCCGCTCATGCCCGGCAAATACGCCTTCAACACCTACGCCGGGAAAGTGGTCGCTGTGCCCACCACCAACATCATCCTCAAATGGATTCGCAGTGAAACTGGCTCCCACAAATTGGACGAAAACCTGAGCGAAGTCACCCTGATCACCAAAGACGCCTTCGAGCCGTCTCTGCCGCTTTCAGTCGTCATTCACATTGACTATCAAAAAGCCCCGTTGGTCATCCAGCGTTTTGGCGACATTAAAAAACTGGTCGAACAAACGCTCGACCCGATGGTCTCCGCCTACTTCAAAAACATCGGGCAAATCCGCACGTTGATCCAACTGCTTCAGGAACGGAGCAACATTCAGCATATCGCCAACACCGAAATGCGAGAGAAGTTCAACCACTACAACCTGGAACTGGAAGAAGTTCTCATCGGCACTCCGAAATCCCCCGCGGGTGACATGCAAATCGAAACCATTTTGACCCAGCTCCGCCAGCGCCAGGTCGCCGAAGAGCAGGTTGAAACCTACGGACGCCAGGAAAAAGCCGCCGTCAAAGAGCGCGAACTCCGCGAGGCGCAGGCCCGGGCCGAACAACAGCAAAAGATCACCGAATCGGAATTGAGCATTACCGTATTAACCAACCAGGGTAAAGCCGATTACAACCGTGCCCTGCAACAAGCCGCCCAAATCCGCGCCCTCGCGGAAGCCGAGGCCGAACGCACTGCCCGCATCGGTATCGCCCAGGCTATCGCCACCGAAGAACAGGTGCGTGCGTATGGCGGCCCACAATTCCAGGTCACCCAACAAGTGCTCAATCGGTTTGCAGAAGCCATTGAAACGGCCAAAGTGGATGTCGTCCCCCGCATCGTCGTGGGCAGTGGCGGTGGCGAAAATGGAAGCATGGGGAGCAACAGTTTGATCGAAGCCTTGCTCGCAATGCTCCTCTCCGACAAACTGAGCGCCATGAGCGGCGATCCCCAAACCACCCCGCGAGACCCCGCCGTAGACAGCCTCCGCACACAAATTCGCCAAACCCTTCAACAATCCACCACCACCCCACCACCCACCCCCCAACCGGGACAAAAGTAGCCCCCCTTTCTCCTGTACGAAACAGCTCCTGGACGGTTCAGGGGCTGTTTTTTCTTTAAACCTATGCTATCATCACCTGCCAATTTCTAATTTCACCCAATTACTCAGGGTTGTTAACCTGCCCCCATGCTCTACCTTCCCCTCCTTTTTCACTTTAACCAACACCTCAGCGAAATGGCCGCCCTCGCCAGTCAGGTATGCTACCGCGGCTTGTTACGCACCCTACGTGCCAACCCCCACACCAAAGCTAACCTACACATCTCCGGCACCCTGCTCACCGCCCTCAAATGGCTGGACCCCGAACCATTGGAACTGATCCGAGATGGATTGGCCGATGGACAATTTGAACTCGTTGGCAGTACCTTTGCCCAAAACATCCCCTACGCCACCGACGATTGGGACAACGCCCATCAGATCGAACTGCACCGCCAGGTGCTGGAAGACACCTTCGGCGTCTCCCCCACCGCTTTTTGGAACGCCGAACGCTGTTGGCGACAATCCCTGGCCCCAATCATTGCCGCCGCAGGATACCGCACCATCACCCTCGAAGACCACATTCTGGAAGCGAGCGGAGGAAACGCCGCCCACATTTACCAAACCCGCGCGGGAGACCACACCCTCCAAATCGTGCGCGACGACGAAAAGCTCAAACACCTCTTCAACTTCGCCGCCTGGTTTGGCGATCACGAACCCATCCTCACCTACCTGACTGAGTGCCGCCCCCCCGTTGGCGAGGGTGTCCTGGCCTACGCCGAAGACGCCGAAGCGATGGGACTGTGGGGATATTTTCAAGGCGTCATCCCCCATCAAACCTGGGATCGACTAGATGCCCTGCTCAAAACCCTCGCGACCCGCCAAGACGCACGCCCCATCCTTTTTTCCGAAATCCCCGTCCCCTCACAAGAAATCACCCCCCTCGCCGATGGCGCCGCCACTTGGATGAACGCCTCCCTCACCCAACCCGGGCGCCCCTACCACGAAGACGGCTTCAAAGACTGGTTCGACTTCAACACCCACTCCCCCAAACTAGAAAAGTTTCGCCAATTTTTCACTGAAATCCGCCGCGAGCTTCAAGCCGCAGAAAAACAAACCGCCCAAATCGGCGCAAAAAAAATCTATCAACTCGCCCTCCACTGCTTCCTCACCCACCAATACGAATTTGGGTGCATCGGCATTGGGGGGGATCAATTCCGGGGCTGGATGGGAGCCAAAGCCGCGCGGGTTCTTGCCTCATCCGTGTACATCGCCACTCTGGCCAAACGAAGCGGGGAGTCCCTCCAATTCACCATCGTGGACGACCTGAGCAAAGATGGCATCCGCGAATGGATGCACTTCCACGAAACCCAACTGCTGATGGCCAGCCCCGTAGGGGGCCGTTTGTTATACTGGCTCAACCTGAAAAACGGACAAATGCTCGTTGGCAACCCCTCTGCCGTCGTCCGAGGCCCCTACCAAAACCACGCCGATCCGCCCCAGACTGTCGGCTACCCCAATTTTTGGCTTCCCGACGAAACGCCCTACACCCCCTACGATCAAACCGAACTGCCCCCCACCCGCCTCGAAAAATTTCTCCCGGAATGGGTATGGGAAGAGAACCCCGCCCCGGTCACCCTTGCCGTCCGCGAGATGCGCCAAGCCGGGGAACAACACACCCTCCTGGCCCAACAAGGCGCGTTCTGCGATGAAATCTGGCTAGATGGCGAACAAGTCTTTACACGCACCACCCACATGAATGCCCAGGGTGCACAGGAAGCCATTCGGTTTTACAAATCATTGGCCCCGTCAATCGGCTTTCGCAAAAAATACATTCTCACCCCCCATACAACCACGGTGACCTATACCTTTACCAACACCAGTCCCCACCCCCACGCGATCCGCATGACCACCACCAGCGAACTCGCCCTGGACTACGCCGCCCTCCTGCAACACGGACGCGCCGCCCTGGAATTTCTCCCCGACCAACCGGGGGTGGTGAACCCGCTCACAGGCGAAACCCTGGTTCTGATCTCCAAACGCCCAACGCAAGAAATCATCCGCACCCCGGCACTTTTAGGGTTAATTGTCGGGTTGGGGTTCGAGTTTACCGTGCAACCTCATGAACCCATAAAATTTTCTATTCAGCTTGTTCGCACCCCCTAAAGAAACACTCCGCGAGATAGCGGACCTCCCCCAAAAAAAAGGCCGGGCAGTTGAACTGCCCGGCCTTTTTCCATCACTCACATCCGTAAAAAGTTCCCGCCACACCATTCCAACAGACGTAATTGTTCCAGCGCCCGGAATTCCCGCCCAGCGCGTCTTTGATGGCCAGGGCCGCTCCATAGCCCCCGTTTTCCCACACGGTATCGTCCACCAACTCAAAGAGTTCGGCGTGAGAGGGCCGGTTCCCCGGACTGGTGTGGTAATCCCACCACATCCGCATCCAGTCCAACTCGTAGCCATAGTAATCACAGACAAAGATCAGGCCGCCGGGATATTGCAGATGGCAGTATGGTTGATCATCGCCGATTTCCGCGTGATAGACGGTGTTGCTCCCGTCCCAGTAAACGATGATCCCGTCCGGGTTCAGTTCGCTGACATCGTCGTGCGGATGATAGTTCCAGATATCCACCGCCACAAAGTGCCCCCACCCCTCCATCGAGGCACACGAACCATATTCGACACCTTTCATCCCGTGCCCGGAACCATTGTAGGAGCAGTCGTTTTTATAATCAGCTACGGAAGCCAACAAACGGTGCCCGTATTCGTGCGCCAGGATGAATTTGCGCCGATATTGCCCGGAACTCATAAAGATTCCGGGTTGCCCGTACATATTCGTGGCACAGGATCCTTTGTCGGGATCATCCCCACATCCGGCTTTTTTCAGGTAATACGTGACGCCGTTCACGCCGCCGTTGAACCGTTCCTGGGCGGAATACGCCAGCATTCCCATCGAGTCGAAGTTCCACATTTCCGGGCGGTAGATGTAATTGGGAAAAACGTTGTCAATCCACACAGCATAGTTCACGAGGTCCGAGGCGTCATTTGCCGCGGACGAAAGGTGACGCACGGTGATGTAGCCCCCCCCACTTTCAAGGCGCGCTTCGCCTTTCCAGGACGCATACACCCCAGCATTGGAAGTAGTGTTCACATAGGTACATCCATATCGGTTCAAATACCCATCGAATATTTTCACGCCGCTCTGCCAGAGGGACATTTTCGCACCGCGCGCCCGCCAACCGCTGTCTGAGGTACCGTAATCCTCGCCGAAGCCGTTATCGGTGGGGGCCACATACCACTCCAAACAGAAGGTGAAGGTGAACGTTGGCACGTCGGTTTCGGGCAATTGCACGAGGTTCAGACTCCCATCGCCGAGGCCCGCGCCGGGGGTGGGGAAGTCATCGCTGGTGCCAGGGTCCTCGGACTCTTCGATAATCACCGGGTCGCCGACTTCGTACATCACAAGGTCCGCCAACAGGGTGGGGTCTTCGCCAGAGGGGATAATTGCCTGGAGCATGGGGCCGATGGCGGCGTTGTGATCGAACTGGAGCGCGCTCGTCTGCCGGGCCAGACCGAGTTCGTTGTACACCACAAGCTTGCCTTCAGGGTCGGTTTCTTCGGGGTGGAAGGCGAGGAAGGGGATTTCTATTTTGTAGAATTGTCCCGTTGCCAAATCCGTGACCATCACTTCGCCCATCACGCGGGCGGCTTCCCGGACTTTTTGCACGGCGGGGAGAAGTAACCCAATGAGAATCGGATCGGTTACGACTTCCCCGGCGAGGACGGTCATGGGTTCGCCTCGGTGTTCGGTTTGTTCGCCGCCGGAAAAGATCGTGAGCAGGTACTCGACTTGTTTATCGCTGTCGCTGTTATTTGCAAAGGAAAGCAGAAGATTGTCGATATCGACCACCACACTGCTGTCATCGGTGGGGAGTTGCGGCCAGCCGAATTGCACTTCGGTGGGGATGCTTTCGTCCACGTGGGTGTCGTCATCGTCGGGGGGGGGAGGGGTTCCGCCACCGCCGCCCGCGACGAGGGGGAGAAAAACGGCGTGTTGTTCGTTCCAGCGATAATCTTCGGTCTCGCCAAAGGTGTATCCTACCGCGGGGCCGGTGCCACTGTCGGAGGTAGCGGTTTGTTCGGCGACGGATAGCCGCATCCACAGGGGTTGATCGGGATCGGGATTCCAGACGGTGAATACCGGGCTGACGAAGGAATACGTCCCCGGCCCTGGCAGGGTGAGGGACATGTTCTGCATCGCCCACTCCGAGACGACCGCGGCAGTCCCCGGACAGGTTCCGGCGACCCCGCCCCAAGCCCCGCTCCGGTTCCAGTCCGCCCAAAGGTTGGCGTAGGCGACGACGCTGGTCGGGAAGGTGGCCGGAACGGTGACGGTAAAGCGCACGATCATTTCCTGGCAATGGGGCAGTTGGCGGGGGAGTTCCAGGCCGTTGTCTGCGCCGTCGTTGTTGGCGGCAAGGCCAAGGGTGCCCGTGATGATGAGGTTATTGCCGTCGGGGTCGGTGTCGATGCCGACGTCGGGCAATTCTTCGCCGCTGACGCCCGTGCCGAGGTAAAACGCGAGGGTGGTGTTATCGTGCCAGGGACCGTTGGCATCGAGGGTGGTGGGAAATTGCCCGGGGACCCCCGCATAGGCCTCGAACGCGGCCCCCGCGGAATTCGCGCTGTCGGGCGCGTCGCCGTAGTCGTGGGTGGGTGCGCCCCCACCGGGCAGGGTGAAGGGCAGTGGGGGATGATGCACCGGCGGTGGCGCGGCCGCGGTCAGGAAGGCGAACGCGATCAGCGTCACGCCCAGCCACGGGAGAAGTTGTTTGGGTTTCATAGCGACCTCCAAAATCTGGGGTGGGAGGTGAGCATCCCCTCTCACATCCCACCATAAGAAACTTGTAATTACGCACACGCAAAGCGTTAAGCTCGAAACAAGAATGACAGGAGGGACCTCCCCCTGTCATTCTTGTTTTGGAACTACACTTGGTGTGCCATAACCGATATTTTATTTGACCAAAAGCGGCAGGAATACTTGCAGGACGTATTCAAACGCCCCGATATCACAGTTGCCCACGCGAGGATAGCCGCGCTGATCCACCTCGTTGACCACAGTGCCCGGATCACAATAGTAGCTATCGCCCGTGTCTACCGCCGCGCTGGTCGCGTCAAGCGCCCACGTCCACGTCGGGCCACCGTTGTTTTGCACCGCGCCGACTAATCCGGCGGGCGTACTGGGTTGGTCGCCTGCCGCGTTCAGGTTGCAGTCACTCCCTTCGGAGAGGTTGTGGCCGAGCGAGATCAGGTCGACCAGTGAGACGGTAGTGCAGGTGGCAAATGGGTGAGCGCCAAAAAGCGTGTTGACCATCCAGACTTTGCCCAGGTTGTAGAGGGCACTGCCTTGCATCCCGTTTGCCTGATTAAGGGCGAGGGTGGTGTTGGTTGTGGTGACCAGTCCGGTGGCGGCAATGTACACGCCACCCCCAAGATCGGTGGCCATGTTTTCGGCCAGGGTGGAATTGATAAAATGCAGGCTATTATCTGTCCACAAGGCCCCCCCATCATTTCCCGACGTGTTTAAGTGGAAAAGCGTGCCACGAATGAGGTTTTCATTGTTGGGAGATGAATTGCTCTTTTGGTAAATGGCTCCGCCGCTATCGCCCGCCGAATTTTCAGAAAAAGTTGAATCTTGCAATTGCAAGCGATAGTTGTGGATGTACGCGCCGCCACCAAAGCCTTCTGCCGTGTTGTGATGGAGACGCAAACGTGTGCCTGTAAAAAATTGCGTGTACACCGCCCCGCCATCCAGTGCAGTGTTATCCAAAAAGGTCACATCGGTTCCCTCGAACCAGGTTAAAGCATACGCCGCTCCACCTTCCGTGGCTTGATTGCTTTGGTAGGTGCCCCCCTGCTGTTCGAGATAGGACACCGCCACCGCCCCGCCATGATCCCCCGCGGAATTGAGAGAAAAATTGGTTTCCACCAGGGAGAGCGTCCCCGAGCCTTGTGCGTAAATCCCCCCACCATCCGATCCGGCTGTGTTTTCCGAAAAAGTGGTCGCTATCACAGTCAGGGCATCTGTCGTGAACGCATCGAAAGAATGCAAACCGCCCCCGCTTCCCGTCGTGGCTTCATTGACTTCGATCAAAGAATGGGAAATCGTAATAGTTGCCGTTTGAGCAATCAGGCCTCCGCCGTCGCCGGCCGCCGTGTTGAGGGAAATCGTACTTGAATAGATTTCCGTCACCCCGCCTGCGATCCCGATGCCCCCCCCACTGCCTGGGGTTGAATTGGCACGGACGAGTGCATTATTCAATTTTAGATAAGCCTCTGGCCCGGTGCTATAAATGCCACCTACGACTTCCACCCCCTCATTCAATACCACCTGGGTGCCATCCAAAATCGCGCGCCCACCTAAACCACTAAAATTGAGGTTGTACAAGCCACCCCCGTACCCCGCGGTGCCATTGCGAAGCTCGCCGCCGTACATGGTAAAGGCCCCATCCTGATTGAGAACGATGCCCCCCACCGGCCCCGCGGCAAGGGTCACATCGCCATTGATCAGCGCCAAACCCGTTATTTCCACGGTCGCGTCGATCAGGTGCAGAACCCGATCGAGAAGCGCGGCATCAATGGTGGCGGTTCCGTTCTCTGCAACGACAAATTGCACGTCGAGTTCCGCCGAATTATCGACAATATCCAAATCACCGGTGGCGGAGGCATCTTCGTCCATTCCAGCCAATGCCAGGGTGTAGGTTTCCCCGTTTGCAAGGGTGATCACGTCCGTTTCGGTGTCACTTCCGGCGGGGCACTCGCCCAGCACAATGCCGGAGACGGTGTTCGTGTTGGCAGAGATGATGGCTTCGCGCAACGAACAAACGCCATCTATCCCGCTCACCACATCCACAGCAGTGGTTACGGTGAGGGCGGCGGCTCGGACGGGACGCGCTAGCAATGCCCCGAGCGCCATAACAGCCAGCAACGATGAAAGTGCAAAACGTTTGAACAACATAAAAACAAACTCCTTATGATCAGTTTTTAGGAATTACTCACCAAGAGAGGAAATTTCAGAAAAAGGATGTCAGGGGAATGCACATCTCCCCTGACATCCTTTTTCAAGGTTTACCCCTCTGTGCGGGAGTAATTACGTTAATTTTTTCCGTCTCTTCTGAGCCGGACGTTTGTTGATGCAAAAACAAAAATAACCGTTCCAGGTCTTCAAAATGCCATTCTTCCCCGGTCAAGACGTGGCGCGCCGTGGCCCGCCAGGGTGCGTCTTCCGCGGAACGCCACAAGCGGACGAGATAGGATTGATACATGGAGGAAGAAAGATTTCTTTCGGACATGGAGACTCCCATCTTACAAAATCCCCGTCACAAAAACGTAGCAAGCCCCCGCGCGTCCGCCTTCCCCGCCCGTTTCGAGAAGGAGCAGGGTAGTACTTGCGCGCTAGTTTATAATTTCAGCATGAAAAAAACCATTTCTACCGAACCCACTCCAGAAAATATTCAGCACATTCTGCACATCCTTGCGGAAGTTCCAGCACACCTGGACAGACTCCGGCAAGGCATGGACGAACAGACTCTGAGAGAACCGCTGGCCCCGGACGAACGATCCTTCCATCAAATTCTAGCCCACCTCATCCACTGTGAAGCCCGCACCTTTGAAACGATCACCCTGGCCCTGCTCACTCATGAACCAGTCCTTTTCCCCATTCACCCGGAACGCGATTTCGGAAAGTTGTTCCCCTTCGAGCACCAACCCTTCTCCGATTTACTCGCCTACTTCAAACTCCGCCGCGCGGTGCTGTTGCCCGTGCTCAGTGGGCTGAACGAGAAAAAGTGGGCACGCGTGGTCCAGCAAGCAGGCAAACAACGGAAGGAGTCGGTGTACTGGCAAGCGCGCGTCCTCGCCCTGCACGAATGGGAACACGTGGAAGAGATCACCAAAAAGTTAGGGAGCGCCCCGTCCGTACTGAATCGGTAGCCTGCTTGCGTCCTGCGCCCCCGTTTGTACCGGGTACAATAACCTCATGCCTGCCCCGCGCCTCGCGCTCACCCTCTTCGGGCCGTTTGAAGCCCTGGTCAACGCCCAGCCCCTCGCTTTTGCCACCGATAAAATCCGTGCGCTCCTCGCCTACCTCGCCCTCGAACCGGACAAACCCCACCGCCGCGAAACCCTCGCCGCCCTGCTCTGGCCCGATTATCCCGACGAGACCGCGCTCCGCAACCTGCGCCAATCGGTGTACCGGCTCCGCCAAACGCTGGCCGACGCCGATCCCGACCTGCCCGCCCGCCTGATCACCCAAACCCGCCCAACCATCACTCTGCACGCCGCCGCGCTGACCACGGACACCGCCCGGTTTACCGCCCTCGTGCAGGAGAGCCAAATTGCGCCTGATCCGCGCCCCCCTTTGACCGAATTGACCGCTCTCTACCGGGGCGAACTGCTGAAAGGGTTCGCCTTGTCCGACGCCTACGCCTTCGACGAATGGTTGAGCATCCAGCGCGAAATTTTCCACCAGCAAACGCTCGACGCCTTCACTCGGCTGATGTCGCGTCAGGAAAACGACCCCGACGCCCTGCTAACCACCGCGCCGCGCCTGCTGGCCCTGGCCCCCTGGCACGAAGAAACCCACCGCCAGATCATGCGCGCCCACTTGCAAAAAGGCAACCGCACGCAAGCCCTTGCCCAATACCAGACTCTCCGCACGACCCTGCTCCGCGACCTGGGCGTAGAACCCGCCCCCGCTACCACAGCCCTGCTCGCCCGCATTCAAACCGAAGCGCCTTACCCCGAAAACGCTCAAACCGCACCCATTCCCCCCCGCCCGACCCTGCGGAACTTCCCCGCGCCGCTCACCCCCCTCATCGGACGCAAAGCCGAACTGGACGCGCTCACTCAGATGCTGTCCGACCCCGCTTGCCGTCTGGTCACGCTGATCGGGCCGGGCGGGATGGGGAAAACGCGTCTCGCGACCGAAACCGCGCGCCGCCTGTCGGCCCAGCCTCATCGGTTCACGGATGGGTTGTACTTCGTGCCGCTCACCCAACTCGAACAGGGGGAGTTGCTCCTCGCCACGGTGGCGCAAAACCTGGGCCTTACGCTTTCCGCCACCGCCGAGCCTCGCCGAGAACTCTTCCAGTATCTGCAAAGCCACCCCTCCCTGCTTCTCCTCGACAATTTTGAGCATCTCCTGCCCGACGCCGCGCCCATGCTGAGTGAACTTCTCGCCGCCGCGCCGGAGACCACGCTGTTGGTGACCTCCCGCGACCCGCTTGCCATTCAGGGCGAGTGGCTTTATCCGCTCGAAGGGCTGTCTTATCTTCCCGACCCGCGTGAAACTGACGCCCCGCTCGAACGCCCCGCCCCGCAACTGTTCATCCAAACTGCCCGCCGATACCGCCCGTCATTCGATCCCCCGGCCCACGCGGAATCCATCCTGGCGATCTGCCGCCTGACCGATGGCTTGCCCCTTGCCCTCGAAATGGCCGCCGCGTGGATGCGCGCGTATTCCACCCAAGAAATCGCCGAACGCATTACCCAAAGCCTAGATTTTCTCACCAACCCCTATCGGGACGCGCCCGCCCGACAACGGAGCCTGCGCGCGATTTTCACTTCGACGTGGGAACAGCTCGCGCCGGAACCCCGCGCGGTGCTCGCCGCCCTGTCGGTGTTCCGGGGCGGGTTCACCGTCGCCGCCGCGTTAAACGTCGCCCAGGCTGGGGTTCTCGATCTGGCCGTGCTGGTCGAAAAATCCTTCCTGCGCCGCGCTGAACACCGTTACGATTTGCATGAACTGGTGCGCCAGTTTGCCGCCGAAAAACTAGGGGAGATGGGCCACGCGCCGGTGATTTTTGCCCGCCATGCGAACTTTTATCTCGCCACCCTGGCCCAACAAGCCCCTGGCTTGAACGGGCCATCCCCGCAGGAGGCGTTGTCGGCAATGCGCCAGGAGTTGGACAATGTGCGCCACGCGTGGGCCTGGGCGGTCGCGAGGGCGGAGGTGCGGTTGCTCGAAATGGGACTGGAGGGGTTGGTACAGTTTTTTATGTTGACAGGGAACCTTGCGGAGGGGGAAAACGCGGTCAAAAAGGCCCGCGCCGCTGTGTCGGCCCTGCCCGCGGCCCCCACGCCACTTCAAAGTCAGTTAGAGAGTTCGCTGGCGTGGTTCCGCGTGGGGTTGGGGAATCATCTGGCCGCGTTAGAAAATATTCAGGCCGCGCTGTCCCTTGCGGGGCAACATCTCCCCAGCCGCGCCCGTGCCCTTTCGATTTACGGGTGGGCGTTGCAAACAACCGGGAAGTATGCCGAAGCGGAAACGGCGTTGGAAGAGGCGATTACCCTGTTTGACCAAATGGGCGATCTGTTTCAAAAATCTTTTGCGCTGATTCGCCTGGGTGGGGTTTATTGGCGGAGGCGGGATTTTGAGAAGACGCGGATGTATTATCAACGCTCGTTGCAAATCGAACAAACGCTGGGAAACAAGCGAGGGATGACGCGCGCGTTCGGCGGGCTGGGGTTGGTGTATTTAAATCTGGAAAAATACCCGGAGGCGCTGGAAGGGTTGGGGCGGGCGCTGGAATTGGATCGGGAATTGGGAAATCTGGCAGGGGTGTCGCGCCATTTGGGGAACATTGGCGCGGCGCACTTGATTTTGGGTCAGTTTGAGCAGGCGCGGGCGTGTTTTGAGGAGGCGGCGGAAATGGATGCCCGGGCGGGGAATAAAGTGACGCTGGGCATTTGGAAGGAGAACCTGGGGATGGTGTTTATGCATCTCCAGCAGACGGATAAGGCGCGGCAGTGTTTTGATGCGTCCATTGGGTTGTTTCGAGAGGCGGGCAATCGGTTTAACTTGCCGGAGCCGCTGTTGGGCAAGGCGGATTTGCTGTTGGCGCGGGAGGAAGATGATGAAGCAAAAACGCTGATCGAGGAGGGGGTGCGCCTTTCGGACGAACTCAACCGCAAGGATACGCAGACCCGTGGGCGGCTGTTGCTCGCTCGTTGGCTCGCCCGGACCGATCCTGCCACCGCCCGCCAACAGTTGGAGACGATGCTGGCCGCCCTCGGTGATTTGCCCGCCGAGGAGACCCGCGCGCAGATTTATTTCGAACTCTGGCGCACGGATGGGCGCGAGGAGGATGCGGGGCGCGCGTTGGACCTGTATCGGCGATGTTTGGGGAGGGCGCAGAAGTTTGAGTATCGGGTGAGGGTGGAGGCGTTGGAGCGTAAAACGTAGAACCAGATCAAGAATCCCCCCTCTCCTTTCCCCCCGTCCGCTCGTGCAAAAACAAAAACAACCGCTCCAAATCTTCAAAATGCCACTCCTCCCCGGTCAGCACGTGCCGGACTGTCGCCCGCCAGCACACTTCTTCTGAAGGACGCCAAAGGCGGACGAGATAGGATTGATAGGTGGAGGAAGCGTGGAGAGGGGACAAGAAAAAACCTTTACTTGCGAGTCGTTCCGGGAGCGAAATCCCTGAAACGGGCCATAAACGCCATCTGCGGGGGGCTGTTCATGTCGTCGTCTCAGGGATTTCTCCCGATGGTCGAAATGACGGATGGGAGAAGATGGGGGCTGATGGACACGGAAAACCGAATGGTCAATCCGAGTCTTCCGTGTCCATCTGAGTTCGAGTCTGCTTTTCTGGCCTACCGCCCTAATGCCCAACCAAACCGGTCATTCATCTCGGAGTCATCGGGAATGTCTGTCGATTCCTGATACCAGATTTGATTATCCACGGCGGTTAACCCGCTCCCCGATCCATATATGACATGGAGCGCCCCCGCGTCTGTCTCCGTGACCGCGTTCACCAAAACATCCTCATACGGAGCGCCCACCACCAGGTCGGTGAACCCATCCCCGTTGTAATCTCCGGCGGTCAAGGTGTAGCCGAACAAATCGTCCACTTCCGGCGCCCCCGTCACCAGGCCTTGCGCCCAAAGGTCTTGTCCGTCCGTGGAGAGCGTGGAGCCATTGCTATACAGCACCTGCACAAATCCCTGGTTCAACTGATCCCCATCCTGGAAGGGCACACCCACCGCCAGATCATCCACCCCATCACCGTTGAAGTCGGCGGCGATCAACGCCTGTCCAAGTCGGTCCAGCGTCTCTGGCGCCCCCAAAATCCCGTCCAACCCCTGATAAAGAATCATATCGTTCGCGCCGGACAGCCCTCCTCCAATCGCCGAGCCGAACAACACATGCACGGCCCCCGCGTCGGTTTCATCGCCCACGCCATTATTCACATCCTCACCGGGCACACCCACCACGAGGTCACCGGCACCGTTTCCATCAAAATCGCCCGCGGCCAACACCGTGCCGAAGCTATCATGATCTTCCGGGTTCCCTTGCACGCTATTTTCACCCTGTCGCCAGGCCGTTTCGCCCAAGAGCGAGATACCCGCGTCACTGCCCTGGAACACCATCACCGCCCCGACATTATCCACCCCCAATATGTCGTAACCGGGAATGCCCACCGCCAGATCATCGAACCCATCGCCATCGAAATCTTCCGAAGCTAGGGCCGCCCCGAAATAATCGCCACTCGCCGGTTCCAAATCTACCGATTCCAACCCGTGGTGGAAAATGATGTCGTCCAAGGCTTGCAAACCATCCGCCGAGCCATAAATGACATTCACCGCGCCCATCTCGGTAATCCCGTCCGATTCCAGGTCTTCTTTGGACGAACCCACCGCCAAATCCGCGAATCCGTCCCCGTTGAAGTCGCCGCTGATGAGCGCTTCCCCAAACCGGTCGCCCTCCTCCGCAAGGCCTCCAATCCCGTTCAAACTCTGACCGAAGGATTGTGTCCCGTTGTCGGTCAAACCCGTGCCCGGATACCCATAAATGACATCCACCTGCCCGACGTTGGTCATTCCATCCCGCCCCTCGCCAGGGGAACTGACCGCCAGATCGCTGGTCCCGTCCCCGTTAAAGTCACCTATCGCGAGGGCGAACCCAAACTGCTCGTCCGGCAGGCTGACCCCAAGGATATTTTCCTGCGTCCAGAACTGATTGTTCTCCGCGTTCAGGCCATCTGCCGTGCCGTACAGGATTTGAATTGCACCATTATCCGCCACCAACCCGTTGCGGTCTTCGGTCGGAATCCCGATGGCGAGATCGGCGTACCCGTCCCCGTTGAAGTCCACCAACCCGTTCGGGTCAGCGGGCGAACAGTCCAGCGTCCCCCCGCCAATCGAAGCAGGGCTGTCGCTGGAAATCGGGTTCCCGGCTCGTATAACAAGCGGCAGGTAAACCTGATAACAGGTCGTCCCCCCCGCTACTGCAGGAGCAGGAGCCGCAAATGATCTCCCGTTCATGACAAAGGCTATCGCGATGAACAGGAAGAGGCTGATAATTTTTATACCGTTGAAAATTTTGTTTACCATGATGATTTCTCCTAAAAAAATGATGGATTGTTGTCGTAGCGCGGGGACCTTCATCCCCCGGCGAGCTGAATCAGCACAGGAAGACCGCCAGCACCACGCGTGCCTCCCATTCCAGCCCCGCCCGGCGATAATGTCGCCAGGCTACAACACGATGCCCGTTCAAACGGGCTTTTCCAGCCGGATTCATCCGGCGTCGTTGGTAGCCGGGGGATTTATCCCCCGGCGAGCCAAATGAGCCATGCTTTTTACGCGGGCTGATACGCCGCTTCTTGCATCAACCCGCTCAACAACGCAAACGCGTTTTCCCACGCGGATTCCACTTCGGGCGTGTACGCCGCGCCCAGGCCTTTTTCCAGCGTCCACAACAACGCCGCGCCGACGGTGGCGTAATGTTCGGGGCGCACGCCGTACCCCGCGTGGCGTTGGCCCAGGCTTTGCACGGCGGGGATGATCCGTTCGGGGTTGTCCAACCCGATCACGACCAGTTTGAGGGCGGACATCAGTTTTTCGCCCTGGGTTTTCAAATCCGCTTTGAACAACGGGCGCAGGTTGGGGTCCAGTTCAAACAGCCGTCCGTAAAACAGCGAGGCCGCGGTGTCCGCAATGGGTTCCACCTGGGCAAAAGATTGTTGGAGGGTGAGAATTTCTTGTGTGTTCATTTTTAGCTCCTTTTGATTTCACCGAAAGCCCTACGACGCTTTTCGTTGTAGCATCCTGAGCGGAGGCTTTGCGAAGTCGAAGGATGCGGTGTCATTCATTTCAATTTCCCCATCTTACGCCCCCACCGTCAGCGCCTCGTCGCGGGAACGTAGGCGGAAAGACAAAAAAACCTCGCTTTTTCAAATGGATTAGTACCCAGGTTCGTAGTGCCGCACCCCAGTGCGGTCCGGCACTGACGTGCCTCACTACAAACTGGATATTTCAGATGGCGTTGCACCCAGGTTCGTAGTCCCGCACGCCAGTGCGGTCCGGCACTG
>JABWBV010000701.1 GCA_013359445.1 Anaerolineales bacterium
ACAATCAGCCGCAGTTCATTCACATCCCCCGCCTGGAACAAAGTCCCCTCCTTCAACTGTTGAAAACGCACCTCCGCCTTCATGGCATACTCATAGTTTACCGGGAAATTAGGCGGCATCATCTGCCTTTTTAACACTTGCTCAAAATCATGAATGCCCAAAAAGTGAATTTTATTCCCCGGCACATACAAAGGTGTAAAAAACGGTAACCCTTGAATATGATCCCAGTGTAAATGACTAAAAAATAGATAAACCTCCCCTTGCCCGCGGCCACATGGCCCCTTCATCAGTTCGCGTCCCAACGCGCGAATGCCCGACCCTGCATCAATAATAAACGTTTTGCCATCCGCTTCCACTTCCACGCAAGACGTATTTCCGCCCGCCGTACCCGTCAAAACCGAATGGAAGCCATCCAAATAATCACGTACAGCCTGGGGATCACTCAAATCCACGCCTCTTGCCCCTTGCAAAACCGCCATCATCTTATCTCGAATGGCTTGTGGCGTAATGGGAGAAGGAATAGAACCCCGCGCCCCCCAAATTTTCACCTTCATAACTGCCTCCAAATCAGCAGAATTACTATCATGCACCTATCCTCAATCATACTATGCTCAACTTCCGAGCTAATTTTAAAACCATGTTCACAATTCTACATGATTTTACATCATGCTATATACAATCCTTCATTACCGAAATGGTACAATGTGTCCACACACTGCAAGCTATCTCCCCTCCTTTTCCTATGAACGAAGAAACCGAATATTCCCACCTCCTCTCCCTGCGCGAGCAAATTAACTACCACAACTACCGCTACAACGTCCTCGATGACCCCATCATCAGCGATTACGAATATGACCGCCTCCTTGCCGAACTCCGCACCCTCGAAGCCGCCCACCCCGCCTGGATCACCCCCGATTCCCCCTCCCAACGGGTCGGTGGAACCCCAGTCGAAAAATTTGAAAAAGTCCGTCACCCCGCCCCCATCCTAAGCCTCGGCAATGCCTTCAGCTTTGACGACCTCCGCGCCTGGGTGGAACGCATCGCCCGCGTAGACGAACGCGTCCTCACCACCACCTTCACCGTCGAACCCAAACTGGACGGCCTCTCTGTCGTCCTCCACTACCAAAACGGCCTGTTCGTACAAGGAGCCACGCGCGGCGACGGCGAAATCGGCGAAGACATCACCACCAACCTCCGCACCATCAAAGCCCTCCCCCTCAAAATCCCCGTCCCCTCTTCTTCCCCCTCGCCTGCCGGGGGGGAAAACGCCCCCTCCCTTGTCATCCGCGGCGAAGCCCTCTTTTTCCTCAAAGACTTCGAAGCCCTCAACCAACGCCTCGCCGAAGCAGGCGAAAAAACCTACCAAAACCCCCGCAATACCGCCGCGGGCACCCTCCGCCAACTCGATCCCGCCCTCACCGCCTCCCGCCCCCTCACCCTCCTTATTTACCAAATCGTCTCCGGCGAAGGCGACCTCCCCAAAACCCAACTCGACACCCTCGCCACCCTCCGCACCCTCGGCTTCCCCACCCCACCTGTCTACCACTGCCAAACCGTAGACGAAATCTTCCCCATCCTCGAAGCCTGGGCGCTCAAACGGGAAACCCTCGACTACGAAATCGACGGCATGGTCATCAAAATCAACGACCACGCCCTCTTCCGCGACCTCGGCTTTGTCGGAAAAGACCCGCGGGGCGCCATTGCCTACAAATTCCCCGCGCAGGAAGTGACCACCACCCTGCACGACATTGGTGTCAACGTAGGCCGGACGGGGGTGCTGACCCCGTTCGCCATCCTCGACCCCGTCGAAATCGGTGGGGTGATCGTGAAACAAGCCACCCTGCACAACTTCGACTACATCGCCGAAAAAGACATCCGCATCGGGGACCGCGTCCGCCTGAAACGCGCGGGGGAAGTGATCCCCTACGTGATCGGCCCCGTGCTGGCGGCCCGTTCCGTCGAACTTCCGCAGTACGTTCCCCCGACCCATTGCCCCATCTGCGGGCAACCCGTCGAAAATCCCCCCGGCGAAGTGGCGTGGTACTGTGTCAACGCCGCCTGCCCCGAACAATTGGTGCGCAATGTCGAACATTTTGTCTCCCGCGGAGCGATGGACATCGTCGGGCTGGGCATCAAGATTGTGGAACAGTTGATCGCCGAAAAACTAGTCAACGATGTTGCCGATTTATTTTTGCTCACGCGTGACGCACTCCTCGGCCTCGAAGGGTTCGCCGACAAAAAAGCCGACAATTTGCTTGCCTCGATTGAAGCGTCCAAAGCCCAACCCCTGGGCCGATTGATCAATGCCCTGGGTATTCGGGGCGTGGGCGCGGTCATGGCGAACGATCTAACCCGCCATTATCCCACCCTGGACGCCCTCGCCGCCACCACGTTGGAGGCCTTGCAAACCATCGAAGGTGTGGGGCCAAATACCGCGCTAGCCATTGTGGACTGGTTCGCTCGCCCGCGCAACCGGGAACTGATCGCCAAACTGAAAGCGGCAGGAGTCTGGCCGGTGGCTGAAACCCGCGTGGTCGGGGCACAACCGTTGGCGGGGTTGGTTTTTGTCATTACGGGAACGCTCCCCACTATGAGCCGCGAAGAAGCCTCCACCCTTATCGAAACGCACGGCGGCAAGGTAACCGGCTCGGTCAGTAAAAAGACAAATTATTTATTAGCAGGGGAAAATGCAGGGTCAAAATTGACTAAAGCCCAGGAATTGAACGTCCCCATTTTAGATGAAGGGCAATTGAGAGACATGCTTCAGTAAACGAAGTTCAGAAAAGAGATGGGCATCCCCCATCTCTTTTTTATACACCCACGTCGCTCATATATCGCGCAAAGGCTTCGGGGCGCAAAAACAGGTGGATGAACAACGCACCCAAAAACCCTCCAATGTGGGCAAAATAATTCGTGCGAGACTCCGCCTCGCCAGTCATCATCAAAAAAGCAGGAAGAAACTGAACGCCGATAAAAAACAAGACCACCCAAATCGCCCGCACCTTCGGCCATAGCGGCACCACCCAAATCACAAACAATGTGCGGATACGTCCTTCGGGGAACAACACTAAATACGCCCCCATGATCCCAAAAATGGCCCCACTTGCGCCGATCCCAGGAATGTTGGGGTCGAGAAACGAACGCACGAGGGTACTGAGAATATCGGCCC
>JABWBV010000083.1 GCA_013359445.1 Anaerolineales bacterium
GCCCTGGCCGCCCTTGAGCAGCTGCAACTGTGCCTGCGTCTGCGTGCCCAGCCCCCAGAGGCGAATGAAGCCCTTGGCCGCCTCATGGTCGAACTGGTCCCCCTTGTCGTAGGTGGCCAGGTGCTTGTTGTAGAGGCTGAACTCGCTTTGCCGGCCCACTGCCTGGGCCGTGCCTTTGAAAAGCTTGACGCGAACCTTGCCCGTGACAAAACGTTGGTTGCAGGCGACGAACGCGGCCAGATCCTGGTGGAAGGCGGAAAACCACAGGCCGTTGTAGATCAGGTCCGCATATTCCTGGCTGACAAAGGTCTTGAACCGCAGGGCCGGCTTGCTCAGGCTATCCCAGCCGCTGGGTTTGAGATCGGCGTCGCTCAGGTTGACAAACTGGCTGCGCGGGTCGGCGGTGTCGCTGGTATCGGTGGAAAGGGTCAGGGCATAGGGATCGGTGACTAGATTGTTGGTCACCGCATCGAGGGCTGGTACGTAAACCTGTACATCAAAGAGGTAATATTGGCGATTCCATGTGCTATCGCCGGTCACGCTCCACACGCCGGTGGCGGCGTCGAGCGTCATCGCGTGCGCTGTGTAAGTGCTGGTTGAGCCATCGGCATAGCGACGCAGCGTAACCGCCTTGGCCGTCGGTGCCCACAATTTTACGCTGGGGGCGCCACTGCTATAGGTCACGGTGACATCAGTCGAGGTGGCGAGATCGGTGTTCTGGATAGCGTAGGAGGTGTTCTGTCCACCGAAAACGTTACAAAGAGCGGTGGGCATGTAGAAGGTCGTGCCGCCACTGGCAACACTTTCGAAGGCCAACCCGCCGACGCCGTTGATTTTCAGGTCGAGGGCGCTAGCAATGATTTTGCCATCGGAGCTGTCATTGCGGACAGCTTCAATCACGGCGGAGCCGTTGAAAGCAGTGCCAAGTTCGCTGATCGCGCCAGCATCCACATAGAAGCCCGCACCCGGTTCCAGGTTAGCCTGGGTCACGGTGTGAACATCATTGGCTTCGGTGTCGTAGAAGGTGACGGTAACATCATTCTGTTCGGTGTCGATATTCTGGACCGAGATAACGACGTTTTCGTCAAAGGTGTTCTTGAGGACGGTCGCAATCAAAGCGGTGGGGCCACCGGTCGAGAAACCATTGGAAAGCGGGCGGACTTTGACAGTCGTGGAACCTTGGGGAACCTGCACCAGGGTGGCGAGCAGGGGTTGGTCAGACTGCATAATCGCGGTGCCTTCGAAGCCGGGATCGACATCGCCCAGGCTACCCACGAAGACGGAGGAACCTGCGCCAGCGGCGAGGTCGCTCAGGGGAACGGTGATCGGGCTGGTGCTGGTGGGATCGGCATAGAAGAGCAACTGGATGGTTGCGGTGCCATCACCAACATTTTGGTAGGTGATGGAGGTGGTGAAGGCGGTATCATACGCGCCCGCGCTCGCCAAACCAACACCTAACGTAGCAAGTAACATTGCTACGATCACGAAAGTTAAACTGCGTTTGTGTAACATAGAATCTCCTTTCAAAGGTTTAGAGTTGTGCAGATTATATGGATCACCCCTTGTTTGAACAATACTTCTTAAGAAGTATTATTCGGATCGGAAGGGGTATAAGTCCATTTTTGTTGCAGAACTCAGAAGTATCTGTTACTATTGCCGCGTTTCTCAACCCTAAACAACTTTTTTACTCCATCATATGAAACGAAAACCCTCCATCCTTTTTCTACTTTTTTTAGGGCTTTTGCTCACCTTATTCCTCGGGGCGTGCAAATCTCAAGCTACGCCCACCATAACTGCCCCTGAAAACACCGCGGTTACAACCGATCCCGCCGAAACACCCTTCCCAACTCCCGAAGCCGAAAAAACATCTGTGACCGGGCGGGTTCTTTCGACCGTAACCGGCGAACCCATTTCAAACATTTTAGTGCGTTTGGCCAGAGTCGTGCGGGACGGGGAACGCGCCGCTTTCGTTTTGGAAGATGCTTTTAGCCCAGGCGGTATGACCGACACCAATGGATACTTCATCGTTCCAAACGTGGACGCCATCGAGTATGTCTTAGTTGTTGGCGATGTGTACGGTCAGTATCAGATCGTAGAAGGCGAAGACGGGCGCGCCAAACCCTGGGCCACCACCGTAGGCGAAGTCCTGAATGTAGGCGACCTAAAAGTAGACCTGACCATCCCCTAATTTCACAAAACAAAAGAGGCTTGCAAAAACAAGCCTCTTTTTGTTTTATCCAACCCCTTTAGCCAGGGGTTTAGCATATTTGGTTCGTAACTGCTCAGGCTTAAGCTTCCCCGAACGCTACGCTGGTTGAGTAGTTCCCTTGGTTCTACCGGTTCTGGCGGGAAAAGTGCAAACGATTGTAAATATTCTCATAATTTTTCACCACCGCCAAAATCGAATGCTGTTTGACCGTCTCTTGTGCCCGTCTCGCAAAACGCCGCCGAAGATCGACCGCTTCTAACGCGTCAAGAATCCCCTGCGCCAGTTCACCCACCCGCGCGGGGGGAACCAACCAACCATTCTCCCCCGCCCAAACCAACTCCCGCGTCCCCGGAATATCCGTCCCCAGCACAGGCGTCCCCGAGGCCATGCTTTCCATGATCACGGTTGGCAGGCCTTCCCACAACGACGAAGAGACAAACAGGTCCAAGCAGGCATACCACGCTTCAACATCCGGGCGCATCCCCGCAAATACCACGCGACCATCTAGCCCCGCCCGTCGGGTTTGCGCCTGTAAATCTTCGGCCAATGGGCCTTCCCCGATCAGCACAAAATACGCTTCAGGGACATGTTGGATGACCGTTTTCGCCGCCTCGATCAGGTAGGTGTACCCCTTCTGTTCCGCCAACCGCCCCACCGAACCAATCAGCAAACTGCCTTCGGGGATGTTCAAACTGCGTCGTTTTTCGGCAACATCCACATTGACATGCAAAAACCGCTCCAAATTGATTGCATTGGGCAAAAACAAAGCCTCTTTTTGGCGCGCTTTCGCCAAAACCCGGCGGTTCAACTCATCCATCACCCGTGGCCCCACCCCGATTTCCACATCATAAAACAGGGGATATAAAAACTGCGTCAACAACGCGCGGCGCACGGGCCGCCGGTTCCATTCCCGGTAATGCCCGCCATGCACCGTCCGCACCACCTTCAACCGCAGATTTGCCAGCTTAAATATCAAAACAGGAACATCGCCAAACTCCGAATGGCTGTTCAAAATATCCGCAGGGGTTTGTTTCAGCTGTCGGGCAAAGGCGCGATAAGCCTGCCACCACCCCTGATAGGGTTGACTTTCCACCCACGGCGCGCCAACGAACGTCTCCAGCCCTTGTTTTTCCAACTCCGCCCGGCGAGCGCGCTCTTCCTCGGTGCCGAAGTCCCACAACGCCCACACCGCGCGCTGAAATTTGTCCGGGTTCATCGCTTTCGCCAGTTCAATGCCGAACCGGTTCGCCCCACCGCCCGCCCCTTCGATGCTGAACCCGTGCAGGATTTGGATCACGCGGGGATTAGGCATGTTTTTCACCACGATAATCCTCCGCGACCCATTTTCCGGCTTGGGCGGCTTCCTGAATGAGTGGGCGAACTTTGTGCACGATCAACTCTTTAAGTGGGGCACGATGACTCCACAATTGATCGAAACGCGCCAGCAGGGGGGCTTCCTCAATCTGACCGATGTCCACCACCCAATCCTGCAAAGTCAACATCTTCATTATCCCCAACGTTTTGGGGTAGTATCCAATCGCGAGGACCGGAACCCCCTGACTGAGGGCAAAAATGTTGGAGTGCATCCGCGTCCCGAGGAAAACGTCCATCCGCCCGTAGAGGGCTTTGAGGAGGGCGGGTGGGAGCGGTTCGTCGAGCAGGAGGACGTGCCCCGCGAGGTCGGTCAGGCGTTCGGCAATGCGCCGCGCGACGGGGCGATCATCCTGGCTTTCGGAGGGGCCCCACGCCTGGGTGAAGAGAATCACCTTCCCCCCGTGGGTGTGGATAAAATGCCGGGCCACGGCGGCAAGGGCGGTTTCGTACTGCGTTTGGGTTTGAAATCCTTTTTGTTGCGCGCCCCATTGAATGGCGGTGATCCCCATCAGGGGGGAAGGACCCAGAGGAAAGCCCCGCGCGGCGAACCACGCCGCCGCGTCCCCTGCCCCCTGAAAGTCAAACGCGGTATCCATCGTGAGCCGAACTTGTGCGGGGGTAACCCCACACTTTTCCAACTCTGTCAGCGAAATGGCCTCGCGCACCATGAAAATCCGAGCGTGGGCCACCAACCAACGCATCAGCGCATATTCCCAGCGATATTTCAACGGGCCCACCGATTGGGGATAGAGATACAACGGCTTCCCCGCCCAAATCGCCAACGCCATCACGTACACGGCCACCCACAACGTCAAGCCCAGCCCGGAACTGTAAAGGAAACCGCCGGGTTTGCTCACGACCAGATCAGCGTCAAAATAGGCGTGCAGGGTGGCGCGGAGGGCTTTGGGGGTCAGGCCCATCCACGGGCGGCGGAAAACCCGATAGGTCAGGACGGGAAGCAGGGTGGCAGGCAGAAGTCCGAGCAGATGTCCGAGATTCCATTGGGGGGCGCCGCCGACTTTGGCCCCGCGCACCCACCGGTAGAGGGAAATAACGGGCGGGTAGGGTTCGGCATAAGTTTCCAGATCATCGAGTTGGAGGGTGATCTGGCTGGCGGGAAAGTGTTTTTCGAGTTGTTGTATCGTGGCCAGGGTGAGGGCGGCGTCGCCCGCGTTGGCAAACGAGTGAACATTGATGAGATAGATGTTTTCGGGCATAAAGTTTCTTGAGCCATTCAATTCGTTTATAGTGATGGCATTACCGTGCCTCACGACAAACGGAACGAACGAAAGATCAATACCGTGGAAATAAGCGAAACAAAATTGCATCCCGTTTCCGCACTTCTTCCATCAGGGCCGGGGAGTAAAACCGCTCCCAACGGTCTTCGGGTTTGCGTGCGCCGGGTGGGCTGATGGGGGGCAGTGTTCGCACGAAGGCGATTTGGCGTTCGGAATAGCCATACGCCAGCAACAGAGCGACGAGGTCGTCGTTCAACTGGCTGGTTTCCAAAAATTGGACCGGATACATATTTGCTTTGACTTTTTCAAAGACCTGCTCTGGCGTGCCAGGTTCGGTCAAGACACGCTCCGGTTCGCGGCAAAAAAACTGGATGAAGATCGTCGTCAGTCGCCCCAAGTGGGGGTTCACTTCCAGGCCAGGGTTCAGTGCCCGCGTCCACACATGGTTGGAGAAGTGCATAAAATCGTCAAAGGACAAGTTCGGCCAGCGGGGGTCGTCTTTCAGACCGGGATAATGATCGGGAGCACGTTTCCAATATTGAAAGCGGTAGTTGGAAACGTACCAATCGAAAGGGTTCCGCATACAACTGACGATGGGGAGCGAGGCATACCGCGCGGGGATGGCGCGGCACGGGGCGTGTTTGTCTAGCTCGACGTGGGGGGCGGGGAGCCCCGTGCGGGCGAGGAAGGTGTTCGTGAGCCGAAAATACACCTTTCGCCAAAAGATCGGGCGAATCCAGCCGGGGGTGTACAGATCGCGCAAGACCTGGGCGACAAACGTCCCGCCGGTTTTGGGAATGTGAACAAATACAAAACGGGTAATGTTCATCCTACACCTTTGTCGAAGCGCGCCAGGTGCGGTAGGCGTTCACAACAATCCAGGCGTACCCGATCACCAGCACCCCTTCGGTGATCACATACACCCATGCGACGCCCGGAATTTCCAGCCAGCGCACGATCCACAGGTTCAGCCCAATGTTGACGACCACCGCGATGGCCTGCACGAAAGAACGCCGCCCCTGTAAATTAAGCGCCACCATGATTGCCGCCATGCCAAACGCCACCGAGTGCACCCATAAGATCAGACTCAGGATTTTGAGAATCTCCACCGAGGCGATGTACCGCGCCCCCAACAGCCCGACCAGGAGGTCCGCCCCCAAAAACAGCCCGCCCGTCAGCGCGAGGCCGATCCCGGTCAGCAGAAGGACACTGCGCCACGCGGTTTTCCATGCCTGCGCGGGGTGGTGGGCAAACAAATTGCTCAAAATGGGGATAAACACCGCATGGACCGCCGCAGGAATCAGAAACAGCGCATTCACCAAGCTCACCGCGGGCGCATACAACCCCACCGCTTGCGCCCCCAGCGCGAAACCGATGATCAGCACATCGAACCGCATGTAAATCCACGTCAAAAACTCCGACGACGCATAGGGAAATGCCCCTCGCAACGCTCCGCGCATGATCTCCCACCGCGCAGAGAGTTTGATCACGCGCATCGCCATCCACAACGCCACCCCAAACATCATCCCCAGTGCCCCCATCCTCACCCCGAAAAAGCCCTCCACCGTCTCTTGGCCCAAACCGATCAAAATCAACGTGCCCCCCAACCAAAGGCTATCGGACAAAATATCCAGCAGGGAAGTCATCCGATTCTTCAACGCCGCCTTAAACACCGTCGTCAACGTCAAAAACAGCCGGTCAAATAACACCGTCAGCGCACTCAACCGCAACAGGTCCGGGGGGAAAGTCGAAACCTGCACCCATCCCGCCAGGCCCCACCACAGCGCGACAAAAATCAGCCCCAGCCCCACCTTCAGGGCGAGCACACTGCCCGCGCTTTCCTTCAGCCGTTCGGGGTCGCGCCCCCCTTCGCGTAACAACCACACGTCCAGCCCCAGGTTGAACAAAATCCCCGTAAAACTCACCAGGGCAAAACTCCCCGTGTACTGCCCATACCCGCTCGGCCCCAATTGCCGCGCGGTCAACAACAACGTGAGCGCGGTCAACCCCTGCGCCACCACCGAGCCAGAAAACAACGCGGTGATATTCCCCACCACCACCAGGGCGTAGTGTTGAGGGTTCAGATATTGCTTGGCCACGCGTTGCACGTCATCTTTCGTCACCCGGTCAATCCATTTAGGATATTGCGTGAAATAATCAAACCCGAGGCCGAAAAATTCAACCTGCCGGTGTTCACCTTTGTGGATACGCCGGGCGCCTATCCCGGCATCGATGCCGAAGAACGGGGCCAGTCCGAAGCCATCGGCCACAACCTGTTCGTGATGGCCGAGCTGAAGGTGCCGCTGATCTGCACCATCATCGGTGAGGGCGGCTCCGGCGGGGCGCTGGCGATCGCCGTCGGCGACCAGTTGCTGATGCTGCAGTACTCCACCTACTCGGTGATTTCGCCGGAGGGGTGTGCATCCATTCTGTGGAAGAGCGCGGAGCGTGCCCCTGATGCCGCCGAGACCATGGGTATCACCGCGTCCCGGCTCAAGTCCCTGGGCCTGATCGACAAGGTGGTGAATGAGCCGGTGGGCGGCGCCCATCGGGATCATCGGGCCATGTCCCAGAGCCTCAAGCGGGCGCTGCAGGATGCCCTGCGCCAGGTCTCCGAGCTGTCCCCCTCCGAATTGCTCGAGCGGCGTTTCGAGCGCCTGATGAGTTACGGCAAGTTCAAGGAAATTGCCGTCGACTGATCCCGTCTCCGCTGTCGTCCGTCAGTGGCGGCAGCTTTCCGTCGCACCGGCCCGGCTCCGGGTCGGCCTGAGCGGCGGGCTTGATTCCACTGTCCTTCTGCATGTTCTCGCCGCTCTGCGCGAGACCCTCGGCTTTGAACTTACCGCGATCCATGTCAGCCACGGGTTGATTCCCGGTTCGGCGGAATGGGCGCAGCCATGTGCCCGGCTCTGCGCCCGCCTGGGCGTTCCTCTCGTGGTACGCGAAGTTGTGGTGCGACGTGATCACCCGGGCGGGCTCGAGGCGGCGGCGCGGGAGGCCCGCCATGCCGCCCTGAAGGATGATGCCGGGGGTGCGCTGCTGGTTCTGGCCCATCACCGGGACGATCAGGCCGAGACGGTACTTTTTCGCACCCTCCGGGGGGCGGGGGTACGGGGCGCGGGGGGGATGCGGGTGTTCGATGCCCGGGCGGGTGGGCCGGGCATATGGCGCCCCTTACTGGCGTTGCCGCGCCGGGCTCTGGAGGCCTACGCCAAGGCGCATGCCTTGGATTGGGTTGAAGATCCGAGCAACCAGGATCGGCGTTTCTCACGCAATTTTCTCCGTCTGGAAGTGCTGCCCCGCATCGAGGAGCGTCAGCCGGGGGCTGCCGCAGCACTGGCCCGAACAGGGCGTCTGTGTGCCGAAGCGGCGGATCTGCTCGACGATCTGGCCGACCTGGACCTTGCGGCCATGGCGGGCGGGGTGGCGGGGCGCTTCAACCACACGGCCGCCTTGAGTCTGGCACCGTCCCGCCTGCGCAACGTGATGCGCCGTGCCCTGGATCGGGTCGGGGCCCTGATGCCCGATGAGGACCGTCTGTGCGAGGCGGAGCGGCAGCTGCGCCTTGGCACGGCTGCGGCCGGCTGGCGGCTGGTGCTCGGGACGCACGCCCTCTGTGTGTATCGCGACGACTGGTGGATTGAGCGGGCCGACCCGCCGTCCGTTCCTGCTGCGCTGGTGTGGAAGGGCGAGCCTGCCGTGGATTGGGCGGGGGGCCTGGTCAGGCTTGTTCCGGCGGTAGGGCAGGGGCTTGCGGCCTCGGCCCTGGCAGGCGCGCATTGTGAGCTGCGCGGGCGGATGGGCGGTGAGCGCTTGCGTCTCAGGCTCGATGGCCCCGGTCGAAGCCTCAAGAATCTGTTGCAGGAGGCGGCTGTTCCGCCCTGGTATCGCCCCTTGTTGCCCCTGCTGTGGGTGGATGGGCGCCTGGCCTGGGTGGCTGGGGTGGGGGTCGCTGCCGAGTTTCGCTGCCCGCCGGGGCAGCCCGGTGTGGTGCCCGGCTGGTCGGGTAGCGCGGGCTCTTCAGTCGCGCCCGGGGGCCAGCAACTGGGCCAGCTCCACCGCTGAGCGCACGCCCATTTTTTCGAAGACGCGGGAGCGGTGCACCTCCACGGTGCGCATGGAAATGTTCAGCTCGTCCGCAATGACCTTGTTGAACTTGCCCGCCAGGACCAGGTGCATCACCTCCTGCTCGCGGGGGGTGAGCTGGGCCAGGCGGCCGCTGACGGTCGCCTGGGTTTCCTGGCTGGCAAGGCGGCGGGCATCACTCTCCATGGCCCGGATGACGACATCCACCAGGGCATTGTCGTCGAAGGGCTTTTCAAGAAAATCGAAGGCGCCCTTCTTGAGGGTACCGACGGCCATGGGTACGTCGCCATGCCCCGTGAGGAAGATCACCGGCATCGGGTTGCGGCGTTCGAGCAGGGCATCGAAACACTCGAGGCCGCTCATTTCGCGCATCCGGATGTCCAGCACGATGCAGCCGTTGAAGTCCGGCTGCCAGCCGGCGAGGAACTCCTCGGCCGAAGACCAGGTGCGGGCCGAGACATTGCGGGTGCGCAGCAGCCAGGTGAGGGCGTCGCGAATGGCTTCGTCGTCGTCGACGATGTGGGCGAGGGGGGCGGTCATGGCTGGACGGGAAGGGAGAAGTGGAAAATCGTACCACCGCCGGGGTTACCCTCGAAGCTCAGGCGGCCCCGGTGCAGCTCGGCGATGGAGCGGCAGATGTTGAGGCCCATGCCCATGCCTTCTTCCTTGGTGGTGAAGAAGGGGGCGAAGAGCTTCTCGGCAACCTCCGGCGGGATGCCCCGGCCGCGGTCGGCGACGCAGAACAACAGCATGCCGTCCTCGGCCCGGGTGGCCAGCTTGAGGCGGCGCTCGCGCCGGGGCGTGTCGGCCATCGCGTCCATGCCGTTGCGGATGAGGTTGATCGCCACCTGCTCGATCATCACCGGGTCGGCCAGCACCGGCGGGAGGCCGTCGGCGAGGTCCACGTCGATGCCCACGCTGCGCCGGGCGGCGTCGGGCTCGACGAGGCCGACCGCCTCGCGGATCACCCCGTTGAGGTCGACCGTTTCGAACTTGGGCTCGCTGCGTCGCACGAAGGCGTGCACCCGCCGGATGATCTGGGCGGCGCGCTGGGCCTGCTTGCCGATCTTCTGGAGTACGCCGGTGAGCTCGTCGGGGGCGATGCTGCCGTGCTCGAGCATGTTGAGGCAGCCGGTGTTGTAGCTGGAGATCGCGGCCAGGGGCTGGTTGAGCTCATGGGCGAGGGTCGAGGCCATCTCGCCCATGGTGACGAGCCGGGCCGTGGCCTGGAGGCGCTCCTGCTGCTGGCGGGCGAGCTCCTGGGCGCGCTTCTGTTCGGTGACATCGACCACCGAGCCCATCCAGCCGATGTGGCGGCCCTGGTCGTCGATCAATGGGGCTTCGATCAGCAGGGCGTCGAAGCGCTCGCCGTTCTTGCGCATCAGCCGGACTTCCAGCCCCTGGGCTGGCGCCTTTCCGCCGAGGATCTGCTGATGGACGCCGCTGGTGTGTTCGATGGCCTCGGGGGCCCAGTAGGGCATCGGCGGCTGCATGCCGACCAGCTCGTCGGCGCTCCAGCCGACCATCCGGCAGAAGGCCGGATTCACGTAGGTGATGCGGCCGTTGAGGTCGCGGGCGCGCATGCCGGTCTTGAGGGAGTCTTCCATTGCCTTGCGGAAGGCGTGCTCGCTGCTCAGGGCCTGTTCGGCCGCCTGGCGGCGCTGCATGTGGCGGCGCAGCTGCCACAGGCTCCAGACGATGGCGGCGGCGAGCACGCCGAGGGAGCCCATCAGGAGCAGGGGAATCCAGCGCACCTCGCTCTTGTAGGCGGTGATGACGAGGTTGAGGCCGTGGCCGGGCGGCTCGAAGGGGATCTCGTAGGCGAGGGTGGCCAGCGGCGAGACCTTGGACTTGGCGGCGATCTCGACGCCGAGGTTGTTGGTCACCGAGACCCGGTAGCGCTCGGAGAACCACCAGGGCACCTGGCGGGAGAGGAGGGCGTTGAGGGAATACACGCCGACCACCGTGCCCAGATGCTGCCCACCCTCGAAGACCGGCTGGTGGACCTCGAACTGGGTCTGGTTTTCGAGGACGGCATAGGCTTCACTGTAAACGGGGCGGCCGAGGGAGCGGGCGAGCCGGAAGGCCGCGGCGGACGGGAAGGTGCCGGTGGTCTCGCCCACCATCTCGTGGTTGGTGAAGGGCGGCTCCGCGCCTTTCACCTTGCCGTCGGGGTCGAGCCAGAGCACCCGGATGATGCCGCTCTCGGGGTCGAGGGCGCGCTTCAGGCGGGCTTCGGTGATGGTGCCGGTGGTGCCGGCGAGCAGCTCGGGGCCGAGCTGGACGAGGAGGGCGTTGTTGCGCTCGAACTGGAACGAGAAGTTCTGCTCCATCCACAGCACGTCGGTGATCAGGGTGGCGCGCTGCTCCTCGGCGTCCTCGCGGTGGATCAGCCACAGCAGCGCCGCCATCGCGGCGATGAAGAGTGCCACAGCGGCGTAGGGCAGGCTCCAGTACCAGCTGGGCGGCGGTGTGGAAGACGGGGGTGGCAGGGCGGTGTGGGGCACGGGGTGGGTATCTCCTTGTCGTCGGCGGCATGGTGACAAAGAAGGCCGGCGCTGGCCTGAGGGCTTTCCACAATTGAGCGCGTGCCTTGCCAGAAGCTACTTTTCGGGCATCTGCCGGCCTGGATATTTCAGTCGGGGGAGCTCAGTCGGTCAAGTGCGTCGCACCCAAATATAAAGGAGACATCCATGAAACTTCGTACCATTCTGTTCAGCCTCGCCGCCGTTGGCTTCTGCACCGGTGCCGCCGCCCAGGCGCCCATCGTGATCAAGTTCAGCCACGTGGTTGCCGCCGATACGCCCAAGGGCAAGGCGTCGGAGTTCTTCAAGAAGCGCGCCGAGGAGCTCAGCAAGGGCAAGGTGAAGGTGGAAGTCTATGCCAACAGCGCCCTCTACAAGGACAAGGAAGAGCTCGAGGCGCTGCAGCTGGGGGCGGTGCAGATGCTGGCGCCGTCGCTGGCCAAGTTCGGCCCGCTGGGGGTGAAGGAGTTCGAGGTGTTCGATCTGCCCTACATCTTCGACGACTACACCGAGCTGCATCGGGTCACCCAGGGCCCGGTGGGCGCCGGCATCCTGAAGAAGCTCGAGCCGAAGGGCATCGTCGGCCTGGCCTACTGGGACAACGGCTTCAAGTCGTTCTCGGCCAACACGCCGATCCGTACCCCGGCCGACCTGAAGGGCAAGAAGCTGCGCATCCAGTCGTCGAAGGTGCTCGAGGAGGAGGTCCGCACCATCGGTGGCCTGCCGCAGGTAATGGCCTTCTCCGAGGTGTATCAGGCGCTCCAGACCGGCGTTGTGGACGGCACCGAGAACCCGCATTCCAACATGTACACCCAGAAGATGCATGAGGTGCAGAAGCACCTCACGGTGACCGACCACGGCTACCTGGGCTACGCGGTGATCGCCAACAAGAAGTTCTGGGACGGCCTGCCCGCCGACGTGCGCGGCAACCTGGAAACGGCGATGAAGGAAGCCACCACCTACGCCAACAAGATCGCGCAAGAGGAAAACGACAAGTCCCTCGAGGCGATCAAGAAGAGCGGCAAGACCCAGGTGTATGTGCCCACCAAGGACGAGAAGCTGGCCTTCAAGAAGGCGCTGGTGCCGGTCCACCAGAAGATGGAAGGGCGCATCGGCAAGGGCCTGATCGAATCGATCTACAAGGAAACCGGCTTCGACCCCGCGAAGCTGTAATTTCGCCCGCCGGAAGTTCCTCTTTATGCAGGGCCGCCCCCGCCGCCGCGGGTGGCCCTGCCACGCCGCAAAGCTTTGCGAGGTGCAAGCATGAAATTACTCGATCACCTTGAGGAGTGGATCATCACGCTCCTGATGGGCGGTGCCACGGCGATCATTTTCGCCGCGGTGGTCCATCGCTACCTGGCCGGGCTCAGCATTCCCGGCCTCCAGGACTGGCTCCTGTCCCTCAACTTCAGCTGGGCCCAGGAACTCTGCATCATCATGTTCGTGTGGATGGCCAAGTTCGGCGCGGCCTACGGGGTGCGTACCGGCATCCACGTGGGTGTCGATGTGCTCATCAACCGCCTGTCGGACGGCATGCGCGGGCGCTTCATCGTCTTCGGGCTGCTCGCCGGTGCCTTGTTCACCGGCATCGTCGCCACCCTGGGCGCCCATTTCGTGTGGGAAAACGGTGCCCATTATGCCTTCCTGACCTTCACCGGCGCCGAAGTCGGCGACGTCCCCGAAGGCCCGACCACGCCCGACCTCGAATGGCCGACCTGGATCGTCTACAGCGCCATTCCGCTGGGCTCAAGCCTGATGTGCTTCCGCTTCCTGCAGGTGGCCTGGAACTTCCTGCGCACGGGCGAGCTGCCCCACCACGACCACGGCCACGTCGATGGCCTCGAGGAAGAGCAGCTGCCGGTGGACGTGGACGTGTACGGCATGGACGACAACCTGCACATGCACGATCTCAAACACAAGCCCCTCGGCGAGTCGCGCGGGCCGGGCAAGGGAGGCCGTCAATGAACGCCGCAATCATCTTCGGCATCCTGCTCGTGCTGATGCTGACGGGCATGCCGATCTCCATCTCCCTCGGCCTCACGGTGCTGAGCTTCCTGTTCACCATGACCGAGGTGCCCCTCGAGTCCGTGGCGCTCAAGCTGTTCACCGGCATCGAGAAGTTCGAGATCATGGCGATCCCCTTCTTCATCCTGGCCGGCAACTTCCTCACCCACGGCGGGGTCGCCAAGCGGATGATCAACTTTGCCACCTCGATGGTCGGCCACTGGTACGGTGGCCTCGGCCTGGCCGGGGTGCTGGCCTGCGCGCTGTTCGCGGCGGTGTCGGGCTCGTCGCCGGCCACTGTGGTGGCGATCGGCTCGATCCTGCTGCCGGCGATGGTGCGGGCGGGTTTCCCCAACAAGTTCGGCGCGGGCATCATCACCACCGCCGGCGCGCTGGGTATCCTGATCCCGCCGTCCATCGTGATGGTGATGTACTCGGTGGCCACCAACACCTCGGTGGGCGCGCTGTTCATGGCCGGCGTGGTGCCGGGCCTGGCCCTGGCTGCCACCCTCGGTGGCGTCACCTGGTACCGGGCGCGCAAGTTCGACTACCCGCGCCAGCCCAAGGCTTCGGTTGGCGAGCGGGTGAAGGCCTTCCGTGAGTCGGTGTGGGGCCTCCTGCTGATCGTGGTGGTGATGGGCGGCATCTACACCGGCATCTTCACGCCCACCGAGGCGGCGGCGATGAGCGCGATGTACGCCTTCATCGTGGCGGTGTTTGTGTACAAGGACATGCCGCTCAAGGACGTGCCGAAGGTGCTGCTCAACTCGGCCAACATGTCGGCGATGCTGCTCTACATCATCACCAACGCGGTGCTGTTCTCCTTCATCATGACCAACGAGAACATCCCGCAGGCGCTGGCCGACTGGATGCTGGGCCACGGGCTGGGGGTGATCGCCTTCCTGCTGGCGGTGAACGTGCTGCTGCTCCTGGCCGGCAACTTCATGGAGCCGTCGAGCATCGTGCTGATCTTCGCGCCGATCCTGTTCCCGGTGGCGATGAAACTGGGCATCGACCCGGTGCATTTCGGCATCATCATGGTGGTGAACATGGAAGTCGGCATGTGCCACCCGCCGGTCGGCCTCAACCTTTATGTGGCTTCCGGCATCACCAAGATGGGCATCACCGAACTCACCGTGGCCGTCTGGCCGTGGCTGCTGTCGATGCTGGTGTTCCTGGGCGTGGTCACCTACTGGCCGGCCCTGTCCCTGTGGTTCCCGCGGATGCTGGGCGTGATGTAAGCCCGGCGGTGGCCGGTGCGCCCTGGCAGCGGGGCGCGCCGGCCAATGGGCTTCACCGGCCTTTTGCTGCGCCGCAGCTTTGTGTTAAAAGATCGGGTTTCCCGTGGCCGCATCCGGCCACGGGCCCTGATTGCGAGGCCTGCGTTGTCCCAGCCGTTGCCCCCGACTTCCCCCGTGCCCGAGCACGATTGCTATCACTGCGGCCTGCCGATCCCCGACGACGTCGATCTGGCGGTGGACATCGAAGGCACGCCCCACCACATGTGCTGCACCGGCTGCCAGGCGGTGGCCCAGTCCATCGTCAGCAGCGGCCTCATCGACTACTACAAGCGCCGCGACGCGATGCCCGAGCAGGCCCGCGAGGCGATGCCCGACGAGCTGAAGGATCTCGGCCTCTTCGATCACCCGGATTTCCAGCAGGGCTTCGTCAAGCCCATCGGCGAGCACGAGCGCGAGGCCGCGCTGATCCTCGAGGGCATCACCTGCTCGGCCTGCATCTGGCTCAACGAGCAGCACGTGGCCCACCAGCCCGGCGTCACGGCGGTCGACATCAACTACGCCACCCGCCGCGCCCGCGTGCGCTGGGACGAGCGCCGCATCAAGCTCTCCGACATCCTCGCGGCGATCCAGGCCATCGGCTACCGCGCCTACCCCTACGACGTCGCCCGCTCCGAGCAGATCTCCCAGCGCGAGCGCCGCAGCGCCCTGTGGCGGCTGTTCGTGGCCGGCTTCGGGATGATGCAGGTGATGATGTACGCCTTCCCGGCCTACATCGCCGGTGACGGCGAGATGACCGCCGACATCGAGGCGATGATGCGCTGGGCCAGCCTGATCCTCACCGCACCGGTGGTGCTGTATTCCGCTGCCCCCTTCTTCAGCCATGCTCTGCGTGACGTACGCCTGCGTCGCCTGGGGATGGACGTGCCGGTGGCCCTCGGAGTGGGGGCGGCCTTCGTGGCGAGTTGCTGGGCCACCTTCACTGGCAAGGGGGAGGTCTATTTCGATTCGGTGACGATGTTCGTCTTCTTTCTGCTGTGCGGGCGCTACGTGGAGATGCTGGCGCGCCAGAAGGCCGTGCGTGGGGTGGAGGAACTGGGCAAGGTGATCCCGGCCTTCGCCGAGCGTCTGGCGGCCTATCCCTTGCCCGACGGTGAACGGGTGCCTGTGTCGCAGCTGAGCCCCGGGGACGTCATCCGGGTTAAGCCAGGGGAGACGATGCCGGTGGATGGGGTCGTCATTGAAGGGCACAGTGAGGCCAACGAGGCACTGCTGACGGGCGAGAGCCGGCCCGTGGCCAAGGGGCCGGGTGCCGACGTCACGGGGGGTAGCGTCAATATCGGCAGCCCGCTGGTGGTGAGTGTCAGTCGCACCGGCGAGAACACCCGTCTGGCGGCGATCCGGCACCTCATGGAGCGGGCCTCCGCCGAAAAGCCCCGGGTGGTCCAGCAGGCCGATCGTGTAGCGGCTTATTTCATCGTGGCCCTGCTGGTGCTCTCGGTGGTGACCGCTGCCTGGTGGTGGTGGACCGACCCGGATCGGGCTTTGTGGGTGTTCGTTTCGGTATTGGTGGTGAGCTGCCCCTGCGCACTTTCCCTCGCCACTCCAGTGGCCCTTACGGTGGCCACCGACGCCCTGGCGCGGATG
>JABWBV010000702.1 GCA_013359445.1 Anaerolineales bacterium
GAAAAGGGGGATGTACATCCCCCTTTTCCCCTTTTTTCGGGTGTTTTCTCTCTAAAGCTGAGCAGTTAAGTTGGTGGGTTGATTTGTCTACTCGCCCTCTGCCAGGATGCGGAGGGTGATGTTGCCGTTGTCGGTGGTGGCGGTAATGAGGGGACCACCGCCGTTAATTTCTGCTTGCCAGGAGGTTTCTTCGAGCGTGCCGAAGAGTGTGACGGGGAAATCGGAGTTGATCTCGCCGAAGGAAGTTTCCAGGCTGAGGTCAAAGGCACTGTCCTCGGGCAGGGTTACGGTGAGGTCACCAAAGTCGCTGTTTAATTGGTGGTCGGCGTCGGGGTTGAGACTGCCGGAGTAGCTGACATTGCCGTTGGAACTGCCCATGTCGAGGGTGACATTCACGCCGTGGGTGACTTCGATGTCTCCGAAGCCGTTGCGGATGACGACCTTGCCCGCGAGGCCGTCCACGGAGATTTTGCCGTTTTGCGATTCCAGGTTGTAGGAGTTGGCGGTTAAGTTTTGCAGGGTGATGTCGCCAAAATTGCTGGAAGCGGTGATTTTACCGGAGACTTCTCCGTTCAGGACTTCCACCACGCCATTTTGACTGGAAACGGTCACCGTCTCGGCGGTCAGTCCGTCCAGGTGAATGTCTCCGAAGGAACTGGAGGCCTCTAGTGTGCCGAGGGTGGACAGGTCGGTGCCGGTAAGTTTCCCATTGGACGATTCCAGGTAAATTTCACTTCCTGTGCTGTTTTCAAACTGGATGTCGCCAAAACTGGTGACGAGATGGATGGGATTTTCGCCCGTTTGCAGGTCTTGGGCGGTGATGAGGCCAAAGCCTGTGTCCACGGTGACGCGTTGGGTGAGGCCGGTGAGGGAGATGTCACCGAACCCGCCTTGAATCTCGACTATCGTGTTGGCGGGGGCGCGGATGGTGAAGTCTACGCTGTCCTGCCCGCCCCGAGACAGACCCACGCCAAACTCTTCGGGCAAGTTGTAAGTGAACTGGAGGGTGTTGTTGGTTTCCTGGACATCTACCTTAATCGCCTCTACCGCTTTTTCGGCCCCGGCCTGATCCGTGCCCCAGCCGGTTTTGACCATTTCGACTTCGATCTGGTCCCCCTCGCCAGGGAGGATGGTGATGTTACCGCTGTCGGAGTCGATGATCAGGGTGTCTTTCGCGGCATAGGTTTCGTTCTCGGTCAGGGTGGCGGAAGTGTCTATGGAGGTAAACAGGCGAATATTCGCCTGTTGCGTGCTGAACCAGGCGTAGGTGCCGTATAGGGTCAGGGCGCAGAGGCCGCAGACCACCAGGAGGCCTGCGGAGATGAGAAGGATGGGGATGCGTCTTTGGGTCATAAAAACTCCTTATGTTGAAAAGAGCCAGATTTTATTGGCTGAGGGTTTGGATATATTCGATCAACAAATCAACTTCTTCGTCCGAAATTTGCCCGTCAAATTTGGGCATAATCGGGGGATACCCGGCCACGAGGTCGGCTTGCGAATCCAGGATGGAGGTGCGTATATACGCCTCATCCACGGGGACGGTGGTGCCGTCGGCCAATTCGACCGTTTCCCCGAAAATGCCTGCCAGGCTCGGCCCGACGCCGGAGCCATTCGTTTGATGGCAGGCGGCACAGCCGTATTGCTTGAACAGGGCCTCGCCGCTCGCCGCGGAGGTGCCCAGATTCTCATTCACCAATGGCCCATTGGCCTGGGCGATGTAACGCACCGGGCTGACCAGGAAGGCCATCGGGAAAACACATAACATACACACCCCACAGATCATGATGGCGATGCCCCCCATTAAGATAACGAACAAACGTCGTTCCATTTAAAGCTTGCTCCTTTACAGTACAATCGTTTCTTAATTGGATAATTCATTCAAATCCAAAAAAATATCATTTCGACCGTAGGGAAAAATCCCAATAACGTCGGTTGGAACGGTTTGCCAGTAGGGAGATCGGTACGATTACCGCATCAGGGATTCCTCACTTCGTTCGGAATGACAGATTTTGCTTTCGATGTATCTTCTCAATTAAGGTTCAGCCGGTTCAATCTCCGAGATTGAACCAATCTGGCGTTTTTTTGCGCTTGCTAGATAGGACAGGCGTTTTTCGAAAAAGTTTCACGGAATCGAATAAATTCCCTTGCGACTTTGCCCCTTGGCGACTTTGCGTTAAAAATGCCTGATCTTGAAACTTTTTCGCCCTCTCCCGGTCTAATCGGTTAAGGAACCCTGCGGTGAATGAAACCCAACTCATCGCCCGTGCCCAACGCGGCGACATGGCGGCGTTTGAAACGCTGGCGAATACGCATACCCCCTATGTTTACAACCTCGCCCTGCGCGTGGCGCGTGACCCTCACGAAGCCGAAGACCTCACGCAGGAGACCTGGTTGCGCGCCTGGCGGGGTTTGCCCGCCTACCGCGCCGATGCCAAATTCACCACCTGGCTCTACCGCATCGTCACCAACCTGTTTTACAACCGTCTGCCCCGCCTCAAACAAGAACTCACCGAACTCGACCCCGAAGACACCGCCCTGCACCTCCCCGACGAACATCTCCCCCCCGAAGCCAACCTGCTCTCGAAAGAACTCAAAGCCCACCTGCATCAGGCCATCCAAAACCTCCCCACCCATTACCAACTCCTGATCACCCTCCGCCATCTGCAAGACTTAAGTTATACTGACATCGCCCAAGTCACCGGCATGCCCCTCGGCACCGTCAAAACCGGCATTTTTCGTGCCCGGCAGATGCTAAAAACAACCCTGGAAGAATATGAGACCTCCCATGTTTGACCCCGAACTTCATCCTGATCACCCGATTGATGCTGACCGCGTGCTCGATGCCGACATCGTGCTCGATGCCGACATCGTGCTCGATGCCGCCCTCGACAGTTACCCGCTCACCCCTGTCCCGTCCGGGCTGGTGCGCCGTACCCTGGCGCGGATCCAACCCCGTCCCATGCCCCGTTTCCGCCTGGAGTTTTTAGATATCGCCGTCCCTCTTTTCATCGTCCTCTTCGGCCTCTTGACCATTTGGGCCGCCTTCTGGACCCTCAACTACGTCTCCCCCTACTGGACGCTGGAATGGACACCCCGCCTCGCCTACTTCCGCCAATGGTTGGCCTTTGAACTCATGCGCCTG
>JABWBV010000084.1 GCA_013359445.1 Anaerolineales bacterium
AGCAACTCCGCGTGGGACGCCCCGCCCTGGCACTGATCCCCCTCATAGCCGGGCGGCGACGCATCGGCAACCTGATCCTCTCCTACACCCAACCCCACCCCTGGTCCGACGCCGAACTGCGCCTGTTTCGCCTCGCGGCCAACCTGATCGCCACCTCTGTCGAAAACACCCGCCACTTCCAGCGTGAACAAGAACTCGCCGCGGTGGAAGAACGCCAACGCCTCGCCCGCGATTTGCACGACTCCGTCACCCAACTCATTTTTAGCGTGATGCTCATTGCCCAATCTGTTGGCCCCGCCTTCAAAAAAAATGTCGCCGAAGGGGAGCGCCGCATTCAACGGATGCTCGACCTGAGTCAGCAAGCCCTGACCGAGATGCGCGCCCTGCTCGCGGAACTGCGCCCCGTCAGTCCCGTGGAACAGGGGTTGTTGCCCGCCCTGCGCCAGCACGTGGATCGGATTTCAGCCCGTGAACGGTTGCAAATTCAGCTCATCGACCAAAATTATCGCCCCCAAGTGCAAACCACCGAAGAAGCCCTCTTCCGCATCGTGCAAGAAGCGCTCAACAACACCCTCAAACACGCCCGGGCCAAAACCGTCGAAATCGCTTTGGGGCAAACCGCCGGGCAAATCGTTTTGACAGTTTCCGATAACGGACGAGGCTTTTCCCCCGAAAATTCCGCGGAGCAGGCCACGGAGAGCCGGTTTGGCATCCGTGGGATGCGCGAGCGTGTCTCCCGCTTGGGGGGCAGGCTAGATTTTGACGCCAGGCCAGGCATCGGCACCACGATCCGGGTCACGCTTCCCGATCAACCCATTTCTTTGGAGCATGAAAAATGATTCGTATTTTAATTGTGGATGATCACGCCATTGTGCGTGAGGGGTTAAGACTATTGCTGGAAGATGAACCGGGGCTGGAAATTGTGGGGGATGCCGCAGATGGCGAAGAAGCCCTCCAAAAAGCGCAAACACTAACGCCCGACGTAATCTTGCTCGATCTGGTTTTGCCCGACCTGAACGGGATCGAAGTGACCCGACGCGTGCGGGCCGCCCAACCCGAGTGTCGCATTCTCCTGCTCACTTCCTTCGCCGAAGATACCAACGTCGTTGCGGCCATGCAAGCGGGGGCCGCTGGGTATTTGCTCAAAGACATTTTGCGGGCTGATCTGGTTACGGCCATTCAAAAAGTCGCCCGTGGAGAACCCGCGTTACACCCCGAAGCCCAACGCAAGCTGATCCAACACGTGACTCAGCCCCCCACCACCCAGCCCGACCCCAACACCCTCACCGAACGCGAGCGGGATATCCTGCGCCTGCTGGCCCAGGGGTTGAGCAACAAACAAATTGCGGGGCAACTACACATCACCGAGGGCACGGTCAAAGGGCATGTGAGCAACATCCTCGCTAAACTACACCTGGAAGATCGCACCCAGGCCGCTGTGTATGCCGTTAAGCAGGGATTGGCATAGGAGCGATGGTAGAAGATTTGCCGTTTCGGTATTTTCACGGATGATTTTCTTGACGTTTCGGCAAAATCCATCTATACTGAACGCGTCGCCTCCCCCAAAACTCCTATCTAAATATCCCTTGTTAAAACTCACCGATCTGGACCACAAGCTCATCCGCTCGCTAAATCGGAACGCTCGATATTCTAGCGCAGACCTGGCTCGCGAATTAGGTTTTTCCGAAAGAACGATTCGCAACCGTATTCAACGCCTGATCACAGAGGGAATTCTTAAGCCTGTTGCCATCGTCAACCCTATCGCTTTTGGCTACACGCTGGTCGTAGACATCTTTTGCGAACTTGAAGTCAACCGCCGCGAAGAGGTCATCGCCGCGCTCAAACGTCTGCCCGAAGTATCCTATATGGCAATCTCAACAGGGGATCAAGACGTTAGTTTTCAAGCCTTATTCAAAAACAGTGCGGATATGCACGAATTCATCACCCAGCGTGTGTACACTATTCCGGGCATTCGCCGGACACGGACTGTGTTGGTGCCGCAAATCGTCAAAGATACCTACCAATGGCTTCCGCCAGAGGATGGGTTTACTTCATAAGGAGTTTTCATGGCTGACCATCCCGCTAACTTGCAAAAATATGCTATCCAAATGCAAAACGTTTACAAACGCTTTCCGAACCCCTCCGGGGGGGAAGTGATTGCGGTCAACAACGTTTCGCTGGAGATCAAAGACGGGGAGTTTTTCTCCCTGCTTGGCCCCTCGGGGTGCGGAAAAACGACCAGTTTACGGATGATCGCCGGGTTTGAACTCCCGACGGAAGGTGAGATTTTTGTCCACGGCAAACCGATTGGGCAAACACCCCCGTATAAACGCCCAGTCAACACCGTCTTTCAAAATTATGCCTTGTTCCCCCACATGACGATTGGGCAAAATGTCGCCTTCGGCCTGGAAATGGACAAAGTCGCCAAACCGGAAATCGCCGAACGGGTGACCAAAGCCCTGGCAATGGTGCGCCTGCCGGGGTACGAGAAACGGCATCCCCGCCAGCTTTCCGGGGGCCAGCAACAACGCGTGGCCCTCGCCCGCGCGTTGGTCAAACACCCCGAAGTATTGCTGTTGGACGAACCCCTCGGCGCCCTCGACCTGAAACTCCGCAAAGAAATGCAGTTGGAACTCAAAAAACTCCAACGCGAAGTCGGCATCACCTTTATTTACGTCACGCACGATCAAGAAGAAGCCCTGACCATGAGTGACCGCATTGCCGTGATGAGTGGCGGGAAAGTCCTTCAGGTGGGCAACGCCAGCGAAATTTATGAACGCCCCAACTGCCGGTTTGTGGCCGACTTCATCGGGGAAACCAGCTTTTTGGATGGAAAAATCAAGGGTCAAACGGGCCGCGCTGTTGAAATTGAACTCAAAGGAGGGGTACTCACCCACGCTGAAAGCGATTTACCCCTCCCGAACGGACAAGAAGTGACTGTCGCCGTGCGCCCCGAAAAAATGAGCCTGCTGAATGGCGGAGACACCACCTACGCAAACCAACTGACCGGCAAAGTGGACGAAGTGGTCTACATTGGCACCGACACCCACTATCGCGTGCAACTTCCGGGTGAGCAAACCCTGCGGGTACGCGAACAAAACACCCACCCCGACTCCCGCCGTCTTGCGGACGTGGGCGATACCGTCCGGGTTGGTTTTCACGCCGCCGCGGCCCGCGTCCTGACGGAGTAACCCGATGATGAACTTTTTTGCATCCCTTCGTGATCGGAACAAATTACGCGGGCTGTTACTCGTCAGCCCGACGTTGTTGTGGATGTTTGGCCTGCTCATCATCCCGTTAATTCTCGTCGTCATCACCTCGTTTGGGTTACGTGACCCTGATGGCAATGTCATCTACACTTTTTCGCTGAACAATTACCTGCGGCTGGTCGGTTACAGTACCGCCTTCCCCTGTGGCGACACGCCTCCCCCCTGTTTCGATGACCTTTATATTTCAATTTTGTGGCGTTCCATTACCCTGGCGTTCCAAACGACCATCTTAAGCATTGTCGTTGGGTTCCCCCTGGCTTATTTTGTGGCTCGTGCACCCATGAAAAAACGAAACACTTACTTGTTTCTGATTTTGGTGCCTTTGTGGACAAACTTTGTCATCCGCATTTATGCCTGGATCATGATCCTGCGGACGCAAGGGGTTTTGAACAACCTTGTCGGGTGGGTTTTGGGGTTGTTCAATATGCCGTTTGAACCCTGGGAAATGCTCTACACTCCTGGCGCGGTGCTGGTGGGGATGCTGTACGAATTTCTCCCGTTTATGATCCTGCCCATTTACACCTCCCTGGAAAAGATCGAACCCTCCCTTTACGAGGCCGCCGCGGACCTGGGGGCGAACGCGATGCGGACCTTTTTACGGGTCACGCTTCCCCTCGCGATGCCGGGGATGGTGGCAGGGACGATCCTGGTCTTTGTTCCGGTCATGGGCACGTTTGTCGTTTCGGACATTTTGGGGGGCAAACAAATCGTGCTCGTCGGCAACCTGATTCAGAGGCAATTTCTGGACGCCCGCGACGCCCCGTTCGGGTCCGCGGCGTCGATCATCCTCATGGCCCTGACCCTTGTCGTCACCCTCTATTACACCCGCCGGTTCGGCTTCGGCGATGAAATTGCCGCCGCGTAAAGGAGTCAAACATGTCCCTCACCGAAAAACGTTCCCCGTGGGTTGTTTTATCCGCCATGATGGTCTATGTGTTCCTTTATGCGCCGATCATTGTGCTAATTGTATTTGCCTTCAATTCCTCCCGCACCAATATCAACTTTGAAGGCATTGTTAACGAGGGACCGTGCGGCCCGTTTTACTGGTTCTGCGTCTTGTTCCGCAACGACGAGGTGCTTAACGCCGCAAAAAACACCCTGGTGATTGCGTTTACCTCGACCCTCGTCTCCACCACCATTGGGACAATGGCCGCCCTGGCCCTCTCCCGTCACGAATTCCCCGCCAAAACCCTCTCCGAAACTTCACTGTACATTCCCATTGTCATTCCCGAAATCGTGATGGGCATCGGGATTCTGGTGTTGTTGAGCGCGGTCTTTCGATGGATTAACGCCGCCATCGGGTTGGAAGGAGATCAACGTCTCTCGATGGGCCTGTGGACGGTGATCATTTCCCACATCGCGTTCAGTATTCCCTTTGTGACCCTGGTCGTCCGCGCCCGCTTGCATGGCTTCAACAAATCCATCGAAGAAGCAGCCATGGACTTGGGGGCAAACGAGTGGATTACCTTCTGGCGTGTGACCCTCCCCAGTATTGCCCCTGGCGTCGTCTCCGGGGCCATGCTCGCCTTCACCCTTTCGCTAGACGATTTTGTCATTACCTTTTTCACCACTGGACCCGGCGCTACCACCCTCCCCATTTACGTCTATGGGCTACTTCGCCGCATCATCACCCCGGAAGTGAATGCGCTATCCACAGTGTGGATTGTTACGGTCTTTCTTGTGCTGTTGATCTCGCAGCGTCTCGAACGGCGTCCTGCGTAACCCATTTATCTTAATCGGAGGTTTCCATGTCCAAACTATCTAAACTATTCCTTTTAACCCTCGTTCTTGCCCTATCCCTCTCCGCATGTAGCGGACAATCGCAAACCACGAACGAAAATGGTGAAATCGTCGCCCCCTCTGGGTTTGTCTGCCCGTTGCCCGAACACGAAATCGAAGTGACTTCGGAAGAACTCAACATCTTTGTCTGGACGGAATACATCCCCGACGACATCATTGATTGTTTTCAACTGGTTTACGGTGTCACCGTCAACCGGGATGAATACTCCTCCAACGAAGAGATGTACGCCAAACTCAACGCGGGCGGCTCCAGCTACGACATTGCCCAACCGACCGACTATTGGGTTCCGCTCATGATCCGCCAGGGTTTGCTCCAAGCCCTGGATCATGAAAAACTGCCCGTTCTTGCCAGTTTTGACCCCAACTACCTCAACCTGTCTTTCGACCCGAACAACCAATACAGCCTCCCCTATCAAGCAGGCACCTACGGCATCGTCGTCAATACCGACAAAGTCGAAAACATCCCCCAATCCTGGGCTGACCTTTGGAAACCCGAATACGCCGGACGCATGGTCTTCCTCGATGACAACCGCGCCACCATTGGCCTCACCCTCTTGACACTGGGCTACGATCTCAACTCCACCGACCCCGCCCAATTAGACGAAGCCAAAAACAAGCTCCTCGAACTCGTCCCCGGCATCAAAATTTTCGACAGCGACAGCCCCAAAACCGCCCTCATTGCGGGCGACGTAGACCTCGGCATGACCTGGACCGGAGAAGCCTATCTCGCCTACCGCGAAAACCCGGCCTTCATCTACGTTTACCCCACCGAAGGCACCATCCGCTGGCAAGACAACTACGTCCTCCTCAAAGACGCCCCCCACGCCGACGCCGCATATGCCTGGCTCAACTACTCCATGCAGAGCAGTATCTTCTGGAAAATGCTGGCCGACTTCCCCTACACCATGCCCAGTACCGGCGCCCTCGAATACGCCAAAACCAACCAAACCGAACTTTACGAAGCCTACTTCAACTCCCCCATCACCAACACCCCCGCCGAATTCCTCACCAATTCCTACTATTTTGAAGATGTCGGCGACGCCACCCCCCTCTACGACCAAATCTGGGTCGAAATCAAAGGCGAATAATCCCCTAAGGAAAACGGAATACGGAATATGCATCATTCCGTATTCCGTTTTCCTTTCCCACCTTCAAAGACCTGCCTCATGATCTCCCGCTCCCGCCTCCACACCCTTCTCCAACAGGAAGACGCACGCTTCATCGCTTCCCACCCTCGCTCCCACGCGTTGTTTGAACGCGCCAAAACCCACCTCCTCGATGGCGTCCCCATGAACTGGATGGTGCGCTGGGCCAGTCCCTTCCCCGTTTTTGTCCAGGAAGCGACCGGCGCTCACTTTACCGACGTAGACGGACACCGCTACCTTGACCTCTGCCTGGGCGATACAGGCGCGATGACCGGCCACGCCCCCGCGGCCACCGTTGCCGCCATCACCGCCCAACTCCAAAAAGGAAGCACCTTCATGCTTCCCACCGAAGACGCCCTCTGGGTCGCCAACGAACTCCACCGCCGCTTTGGCCTCCCCTACTGGCAAGTCACCCTCACTGCCACCGACGCCAACCGTTTCGCCATCCGCCTCGCGCGGGAAATCACCGGACGAAACAAGATACTTACCTACAACTATTGCTACCACGGCAGTGTCGATGAAACCTTCGCCACCCTGCAAGATGGCGTCGTCATCCCCCGCGCGGGCAACGTTGGCCCCGCCGTCAACCCCGCCGAAACCACCCGCGTCATCGAATTTAACGACCTCGATGCCCTCGAAGCCGCCCTCGCCCCCGGAGATGTCGCCTGCGTCCTCGCCGAACCGGTCATGACCAACATCGGCATCATCCACCCCGATCCGGGCTACCACGCCGCCCTGCGGGAAATCACCCGCCGCACAGGCACCCTCCTCCTCATCGACGAAACCCACACCATCTGCACCGGCCCCGGCGGCTACACCCGCGCCTACCACCTCGAACCCGACATGTTCACCATCGGGAAACCCATCGCGGGGGGCCTCCCCGCCGCAGTCTACGGCTTCTCCGAAGAGGTAGCAGAACGCATCCGCGCCCACACCGACTACGAAAACGCCGATGTAGGCGGGATCGGGGGCACCCTCGCGGGCAACGCCCTCTCCCTCGCCGCCATGCGCGCCACCCTCGCCTCCGTCCTCACCGAAGAGGCCTACGCCCACACCATCCCCCTCGCGGATCGTTTCACCGCCGGGGTTGAAGGGGTAATCGCCAAATTCAACCTGCCCTGGATTGTCAAACAACTTGGGTGCCGCGCCGAATACTGGTTCCGCGCCACCCCGCCCCGCAACGGGGGAGAAGCCGCCGCCGCCGTAGATGTCGAACTCGACCGCTACATGCACCTCGCCGCCCTCAACCGCGGCATCCTGCTGACCCCCTTCCACAACATGGCCCTCATCTCCCCCGCCACCACCGAAGCGGACATCGATTACCACACCCAAGTTTTCCGCGAATCCGTAGCCGCCCTTGTTGTATGAAACAAATCATTCCCGGCCTCCACACCTTTACCAACCTTATTGTTGGGCGCGTCTACTTGATCGAAGACCCCGACGGCCTGACCCTCATTGACGCCAGCATCCCGCCCTCCGCCCCCAAGATTCTGAAACAAATCGAAAGCCTGGGCCGCAAACCCACCGAGGTCAAACGCATCCTGATGACCCACGCCCACCCCGATCACCACGGCAACCTGCCTCTGCTCCAAAAAGCCACCGGTGCCCAAATCATCGCCTCCGCGCAGGAAAAACCCGTTCTTGAAGGCAAAAAAATGATTGATCGCCCTGACCCGGCCACCCTCACCGGCCTATCCCGGCACATTCGGATGCCCGATACCCTTCTGCCCGCCGTTGCCGTAGATCGCGTCATCGAAGATGGGGATCGAATCGAAACAATGGGCGGCCTGCAAGCCATCTTCACCCCGGGCCACTCGCCCGGCCATATGGCCTACTGGCAACCCGAAAAACGTGTTCTCTTTTGTGGTGACGTGATCTTCCACATGACCGGCCTCACGCTCCCCTTTGCCATGGCCACCGTAGACATGGCCCAAAACAAAAAATCCATCCAACGGATCGCCCAACTGAACCCCGAAATCGTGTGCTTCGGCCACGGCCACCCGCTCACACAAGACGCCACCCACGCCTTGCGAACCTTCGCCCAAAAACACATCTTCTAACGGTTTCACAAGTTACCCAACCCCAAAATTCAGAAGTCTCCAAACGGCCTCTTCCTAAAATTTACCCCTTTTCCCTCCCCTTTCCTGCGCGAAAGGATTTCTACAGGCTTTCGAAATTTGGTGTAAACCTATTCTGCTCCACCAGCCCCCTTCGTTTCCGGGGTGCTCATCTTTAGCAGTAATTTTTATCCTCACCCCAAAGTTTTTCTGGCTACACGCAAAACCATGACATCCTCACTCCAATCCGCCATCCCCCACCTCTCTCCCGTTTGGACCCACTACACACAGATCATCGCCGAGCGCGGTGATGGGGCCAAACTCTTCGACCCCGAAGGCCACGAATACCTCGACTTCACCTGTGGCATCGGCGTCACCAACACCGGGCACTGCCACCCCCGCGTAGTTGAGGCCATCCGCACGCAAGCGGGCAAACTCCTGCACGGGCAAGCGAACATCGTCTTTCACCCCCCCATGCTCGAACTGGTAAACGAACTCCGGCAAATTACCCCGCCTGAAATTGACGGATATTTCTTCAGCAATTCCGGGGCGGAAGCGGTCGAAGGCGCGGTCAAACTGGCCCGCGCGGCCACCGGACGCCCGAACGTGATCGTTTTCCAGGGCAGTTTCCACGGGCGCACCGTCGGCACCATGTCCCTCACCACGTCCAAAACCATTTATCGCGCGGGCTACCAGCCGCTCATGGCGGGCGTGTACGTCGCCCCGTACCCTTACGCCTACCGTTACGGCTGGAGCGAAGAAGAAACCAGCCGCTGGTGCCTGGATGAACTCGATCTACTCCTGAACTCCCAAACCGCCCCCCACGAAACCGCCGCAATGCTCATTGAGCCGGTTCTCGGCGAAGGGGGGTACGTCGTCCCCCCCGCCAGTTTTCTGAAAGGCTTACGAGAACGGTGCGATGCCCACGGGATTTTGCTGATCGCCGATGAAGTGCAGGCCGGGTTTGGGCGTACCGGAAAGTGGTTCAGCTTCGAGCATTTTGGTGTGCGCCCGGACATCCTCATCGCCGCGAAAGGGATCGCGAGCGGGATGCCCCTTTCGGGCGTGTTTGCCCCCCTATCATTAATGCAAAAATGGACGCCCGGCTCCCACGGGGGCACCTACGGCGGAAACGCCATATCCACGGCCGCCGCGGTTGCCACCATCCGCGCCATGCGCGAGGAAAAGATGTTGGACAACGCCACCGCGCGGGGTTTGCAACTTATGACCGGGTTACGTCACCTGCAAGAGGAATACCCGCAAATCGGGGATGTGCGCGGGCTAGGGTTGATGATCGGGACAGAATTTAGCACCGGGAATCACAAACCCGATAAAGCCACCGCCAAAGCGGTCGCACACGCCGCACTTGACCGGGGCTTGATCCTGCTCACCTGCGGTGCGTGGGATAACACCATCCGGTGGATTCCCCCACTGGTGGTGCGAGAAAACGAAATCGCACAAGCCCTGGATATTTTTGCCCAATCCTTACGCGAGGTCTTGGGCTAGGAGGTCGCTTATCGAATCGAAAAGAAATGGTTGTTTTTTCGCTTTTGAGTGATGAACGCCTCACCCAGGAATGCTTCGGGCAGTGTGAGGAATTCCCCCTATTTTTTTGATCAGATGGAGAGTTTGCTATGGAAAACCGAAAATCGATGCTAATGTTTGTTTTGATCACCGTGCTCGCGATGGTGATGAGCGCCTGTCAACCCGCCGCCACCACTGGCACGGAGGAAGGCGCAATGATGGAAAAAGTTGGGGAAGGGGAAGGCCAGGTGGACATTATCGCCTGGGCTGGGTACATTGAACGGGGCGAAACAGACCCCGCGTATGACTGGGTCACTGAGTTTGAAGCGGCGACCAGTTGTAAAGTCAACGTCAAAGTCGCCGCCACGTCCGACGAAATGGTGGCCCTGATGAACGAGGGCGGGTTCGATCTGGTGACCGCGTCCGGCGATGCCAGCCTCCGGTTAATTTCCGGCGGACGGGTCCAGGAAATCAACACAGCCTTGATCCCCAGTTGGGACACGGTTGACCCCCGTCTGCAGAGCGCTCCCTGGCACACCGTGGACGGCAAACACTACGGCGTACCCTATCAATGGGGGTCCAACGTGCTGATGTACAATACCGAAACCTTTGGCGATCAGCCGCCCACCAGTTGGAGCGTGGTGTTTGAAGAGACCACCCTGCCCGATGGGCAATCGAACAAAGGTCGGGTGCAGGCGTTTGATGGCCCCATTTACATTGCCGACGCCGCCCTGTACTTGAAATACCAAAACCCCGAACTGGGTATCGAAGACCCCTACGCGTTGAACCGCGAGCAATTTGACGCCGCCCTGAACCTCCTTCGCCAACAGCGCGAACTTGTGGGCCGATACTGGCACGACGCCTTCATTCAAATGGACGACTTCACCAATGAAGGGGTCGTGGCGTCCTCCTCCTGGCCCTTCCAGGTGAACATTTTGCAAGCGGGCGGCGCCCCCATCGCCAGCACTATTCCGGTCGAAGGCGCAACCGGTTGGGCCGATACTACGATGATGCACGTAGACGCCCCCCACCCCAACTGCGCATATCTTTGGCTCGAACACTCGATCAACCCCAAACTGCAAGGCGATCTGGCCGCATGGTTTGGCTCGGTCCCGGCGGTTTTGGCGGCTTGTTCCGGCAACGCCCTACTTGGTGACGCGGGGTGTGCGACAAATGGCGAAGGCAACTTTGACAAAATCGCTTTCTGGAAAACCCCCACGGCCGATTGCTTTGGCACAGGTGGCGAATGTGTCCCCTATCACGAATGGGTCACGAACATGATCGCAGTGATGGGCGGGAGATAATCTCAGAGAATCAAAACCATCGTGACGATTTCAGGCGTCCAATGCCTGAAATCGTCACAACGAACTCATTATCTAAACACTAAACACTCAGGAGCAAGTATGGAATACAAACTTTGGATCAACGGACAATGGACTGAGTCCCAGGGCGGGAGCACGATGGCAATCGAAAACCCAGCCACGCGGGGAACCGTTGCCCAGGTCGTGGACGCCTCACGCGCAGATGTGGATGCGGCGGTACAAGCGGCAAAAACCGCCTTTTATGATGGACGCTGGTCAAAATTAACGCCCGGCGCCCGATCCAACGCCATGCTCAAACTGGCTACCATTTTTGAAACGCGCGTGGAAGACATCGCCCGCACGGAGTCTCTGCAAACCGGCAAACCCTACGCGTTCAATGCCCTCGGCGCGGATATGCCCTTTGCGGTGGACAATATCCGCTTTTTTGCCGCGGCGGCCCGCGACGTCCACGGTTCCCACGCGGGCGAATATTTGGGCGGGTTCACCTCGATCTTCCGGCGCGAACCGGTTGGGGTGGTGGGGCAGATTGCGCCGTGGAATTACCCGGTGTTGATGGCGATCTGGAAACTTGGCCCGGCATTAGCGGCGGGTTGTACTGTGGTGCTGAAGCCCGCACCGGGGACGCCCCTCACCAGTCTGATGCTGGCGGAAATGTGTGCGGAAGCGGGCATCCCCGACGGGGTAGTCAACGTTATCACCGGCGGAAATGATGCGGGGCAGGCGTTGGTCGAACATCCCGATGTGCGGATGGTGAGCCTGACCGGGTCCACCGAGACGGGCAAAAAGGTGATGGCGACGGCGGCAAAAACGCTCAAACGGGTTCACCTCGAATTGGGTGGGAAAGCGCCGATTTTGGTTTTTGAAGATGCCGACCTGGATTTGGTGGCGGCAAAAACCACATTGGGGGCGACGTTTAACACCGGGCAAGATTGCACCGCGGCCACCCGCGTGTATGCGGAGAAAAGCCGGTATGCCTCGGCAAAAGAGGCGCTGGTGGAAGCGATGCGTGCGGTTAAAGTCGGTGATCCGATGGATGACAGCACAGAGGTGGGGCCGTTGATCTCTGCGCGGCAACGAGAGCGCGTCGCCGGGTTTGTGGATCGGGCGAAAGCGGCTGGGGCTACGATCCTGACCGGGGGCCAGGTCCCCGCGGGGTTGGATCAGGGGTATTTCTACGCCCCGACAGTGATCTGCGACATTGATCAGTCGGCGGAAATTATTCAAGGGGAAGTCTTTGGTCCAGTGATCACCGTGATGCCGTTTGAAGGGGAGGCGCAGGCGGTGCAATATGGCAATGATGTGCAGTACGGGTTGGCCGCGTCGGTTTTCACCAAAGACGTGGGACGTGCGATGCGGGTGTCGGCGGCGTTGGAGTTTGGGACGGTGTGGGTGAATGACCACATCCCGCTGACGTCGGAGACCCCGCATGGTGGCTTCAAACAATCCGGGTTTGGCAAAGATTTGTCCGCCGAAGCCGTGGGCGATTATCAAATCACCAAACACGTGATGATTTCGCACGTTTAATGGGGGCGGGAGCGGGCGAGCGTGTCGCTAACTAGCGTGTCGCTAACTAGCGGGTCGCCTACTAGCGTGCCGCTAACGGTTACGCCGCGAATCAACGCTCCTTGAAATTGAATAGTTCGAATGGGTATTGTTTGCGTACTCTGCGTTTAGCAGGTACTTATTCTCAAAAGGAGTTTCCTTTTTTGACCTGTACGGTCATATATGCTTCACCCAAACACCGAACTTCGTTTTGTTAATCCCCTTGTTGGGCATGGCGTTTTCGCCACGAAATTCATTCCGAAAGGAACAATAACATATGTGGATGATCCGCTGGAAATCCATATTCCAGTGGATAGTCCGCTTTGGAACCATCCAGTCCTGGGCAAAATTCTCAAGGTATATTCCATTTTGGAGAATGATGGTGCGTACGAATTAAGTTGGGATCATGCGAAGCACATGAATCACTGCTGTCATTCCAACACCATCACAACTGGGTGGGGCTTTGATATTGCGGTGCGGGACATCCAATCTGGCGAGCAAATCCGAGGCGATTACGGCATGTACAACGTGGACTATGACATGGACCTGGTCTGTGAGTTTACGGATTGCCGAAAACGCATCAAAAAGGATGATTTCGACGAATGGGCCGCGCGCTGGGAAACCCAAATTCTCGATGCGCTCACGTTTTCTTCGCAGGTTGCACAACCCCTATGGGAGGTTATGGATGAGGAAACTCGTCAAACCCTCGAAAGGTATTTGCAAACCGGAGAAGGATACTGTTCCGTACGCGGTTTGAAATACCGCCTGCCCCAACAGACATAGTACAAGCCCCCGGAGGGCACATCCTGCGAAAACAAAGGGATGTGCCCTCCGGGGAGACAGGATTAAGCGTTGACTTCTACTCAAAATTTCTCCCCCGCGATCCGTTTTGTGGAAGTGAGCCGCCATTTTGGGGATGTGCGCGCCGTAGATGAGGTGAGTCTGGAAATTGAAGATGGGGAATTTTTCACCATGCTTGGCCCATCCGGGTCAGGAAAAACGACCTGTCTGCGGATGATCGCGGGGTTTGAGCGTCCCACGCGCGGGCAAATCTTCCTCCACGGGCAGGATGTCTCCAACCTGCCACCTTACGAACGGGACGTGAACACAGTTTTTCAGGATTATGCCTTATTTCCTCACATGACAGTGGCAGACAACATCGCCTATGGATTGATGATTAAAAAGGTGGACAAAGCCCAGCGAATGCGCCGGGTGGAAGAAACCCTCCAACTGGTTCAACTTCCCGGCATGGGCGGGCGCAAACCCTCGCAGTTATCCGGGGGTCAGCGCCAACGCGTGGCCCTGGCCCGCGCGTTGATCAACCGCCCCCGCGTACTCTTGCTGGACGAGCCACTAGGGGCACTCGATCTCAAACTGCGCCAGCAAATGCAGATCGAGTTAAAAAATATCCAGAAACAAGTGGGCATCACTTTTGTGTATGTGACCCACGATCAGGAAGAGGCCCTGACGATGAGCGACCGGCTGGCGGTGTTCAATCACGGGAAGATCGAACAGGTTGGCTCCCCCGCAGAAATTTATGAGGTCCCGAAAACGGCGTTTGTGGCGGGGTTTGTGGGGGTGTCTAATTTGGTCAGCGGAAAAGCGGCGGAGGAGATTACCGGGTCCACGCGGATGTTTTCGATACGCCCGGAAAAAATCCGACTCGTGCCGCCCGGCACCGCGATGGGCGAAACCGTTTTTGGGGCCACAGGTACCACGCGGGAGGTGGTTTATTTGGGGATGTACACCCGTTATGTGGTGGACCTTGATCAAGGGGGGGAATTGATGGTGGTGCAACAAAATCTGGATACTACATCAATGGATGTGCTTTCCGCCCGTGGACAGCGCGTTTGGCTGGTGTGGGAAAAAACGCATGTCCACGAGATTGTATAAATAGCGTGCGCGAGAAACCCATGTTCCAACGGATTTCCAACTACCTGTACCGCCATCCCAAAGTATTTTTGGGGCTAATGCTTGCGCCCCCGGTGTTTTGGCTGGGTGTGGTGTATTTAGGGTCTTTGTTCACCCTGTTGGTCAATAGCTTTTTTTATCTGGACGATTTTACGGGGCTTATGGTGCGGGAATTCTCGCTGAGAAGCTACGCCCAATTATTCACCCCATCCAATTGGGACATCGTCGTCCGCACCACCAGTATGGCGGCCTTTGTGACGTTGGCCGCGGCGCTTTTAGCGTTTCCCCTGGCTTATTTTATTGCCCGCCATGCCGGGCCGCGGCTCAAATCGATTCTGTTGTTATCAGTGCTTTTGCCGCTTTGGTCCAGTTATCTGGTGCGGGTCTATGCCTGGAAACTAATCCTTGCCAAAGAAGGGATCATCAGTTGGTTTTTTTCTGTGACCGGGACAGAAGGGGTGCTCAATGCGATTTTAGCGCTACCGGGGATCGGCGGCCCCTCCCTTTCGATTTCCGCCATCGGCGTTTTTCTGGTCTTTTTATATGTGTGGCTCCCCTACATGATCCTCCCCATCCAGGCCGCGCTCGAACGTGTGCCCCGCTCGCTTTTGGAGGCCTCCAGCGATTTGGGGGCAAACTCCGGGGCAACATTTCGCCACATCATCCTCCCCCTGGCCTTTCCTGGCGTCATTGCCGGATCGATTTTTACCTTTTCCCTCACACTGGGAGATTTTATCGTACCCTCCGTGCTAGGCAACTCCAGTTTTTTCATCGGACAGGCCGTGCTATCCCATCAGGGCACCTCGGGAAATATTCCGCTCGCGGCGGCCATGACCACCGTGCCCATGATCATCATGGCCGTATATTTGTTAGTGGCCCGAAAATTGGGCGCATTTGAGGCTTTATGAGTACAAACCGCCCTTCCATCCTCCTCACCCTTGCCACACTTGGTGCGGTACTTTTCCTCAATCTCCCCGTCTGGATCATCGCCCTCTACGCCTTCACCACCGAAGAAACGGCGTTTTCCTTCCCCCTGCCCGGCCTGACCACGCGATGGTTTGGTGTGACGCTGGCCCGCACAGATATGTGGGAGGCGTTATGGCTTTCTGTGCGGGTGGCAGGGGTGGCGACTTTGCTTGCGCTCATATTGGGCACGCTGGCCGCCGCGGCGGTTGCGCGCAGTAAATTTTTTGGGCGAGAGGCGATCTCCTTCCTGCTCATTCTCCCGATTGCCCTCCCCGGCATAGTGACCGGGATCGCCCTGCGGTCTGCGATTGGGTTGTTCGATTGGCCGTTTTCGTATTGGACCATTATCGTCGGCCATGCGACTTTCTGCGTCGTTACGGTGTACAACAACGTAATTGCTCGGTTCCGGCGCACTTCGTGGACCCTGGTGGAAGCCTCGATGGATTTGGGCGCGAACGGATTCCAAACCTTCCGCTACGTGATCCTGCCCCAGTTGGGAACCGCCCTTCTCGCGGGGGGCATGTTAGCGTTCGCCCTCTCGTTTGACGAAGTGATCGTGACCACCTTCACCGCCGGACAGGATGCCACGCTTCCGATCTGGATCTTCACCCAACTCACTCGCCCCCGCGACCGCCCGGTGACAAACGTGGTCGCGTTGTTTGTCATTTTACTGACTGCAATCCCCATTTTGTTTGCGAACCGTCTCACCCAGGGGGAAACGGTGGATCAGGGGGGAGGGAAATAAATAAAAAAAGAGCCTGGCAATTGCCAGGC
>JABWBV010000703.1 GCA_013359445.1 Anaerolineales bacterium
TGATATTTATTATCGTTTCTTTACCGGCTACGGGGGTGAATCTTTGGCGCTCGCCTTCAAATTTATGTTTCCGCAAATTTGCGGAAACTGCTTCGGAATTTAATTCGATGCGCTTTAGAACCTCGCTGGCTCTTTTACCCGTTCTACCTGTCAATTCCTGAATAACATCAATAACTGACAATTTTCCATCTTCTGTTGTGCGGATGTTTGTTTCTGGTATCAGGTTTTTTAGTTCTGTGTTCATAACTCACTCCGTTTTTGAATTGTTAATAAATTCATTACCTAATTTTTCATAATCATCACCGAGCTTTTCATAAAGCCCCTTGTTTAGCAATTCGATAATTATTGCTGAACGTGTTTTACGTTCACGCCATTTCGCTTCATTTAACCCTGCCATAATTTTTGCAGGCAAAAACGTATGCAGAGCAATTTTTTCTTGCTCGTTTTGCAACACTTCCATATATTCACCGTAGTAAATGTATATTATGTATGATGTATATTTAACAAATATAAATTGATTTTAACAAATGCGCAAGCACAATTTACAAATTGTTTAATTTTTATGTTTAGCATCATGGATAAATCTACAAACTCTCCCCAAAAAAATGACGACCCTAAACGGGCGCAACAACGCGCCCGTTTGAGTGATTTAGCCGAACATCACTTTGGGCAGTCCAAGACCGCTATGGCGGCGGCTCTTGATGTAACAGCTACACAGTTGTCTCAATACCTTAGCGGCTATCGTAATATAGGTATGGCGTTCATTGATAAAATGAGGGCGGCTGGACTAAATCCTGATTATATCCTGTATGGCACGTTGCCTATTTTTTTAGACAACCAAGCAGGCGTAAGATTAGCAACAATGAGTAAAAATTATCAAAAGCGAAAGATTGATTTTAACAATTTAGCAGCAAGCAATAAAGAGGAGTTCACCACGAACGTTACATTAACTCCCTGTTTTGAAACGCGAGAAATGTTTGAGGATGACGGCGAGCGGGGTTTCGGCTTCGTAGGGGACGCGGCCAGTGACCATTTCGTAGAGGACAATGCCGAGGGCGTAGATGTCCGCGCGGGCGTCGATGGGGCGGCCTTCCGCTTGTTCGGGACTCATATAGGCCGGGGTTCCGGTGATGGCGCCACTGGCAGTAAATTGGGTGTGTTCGCCAACCAGTTTGGCGATGCCGAAGTCGGTCAGGAAAACGTCCCCTTGACGGGTGAGCATGACGTTGGAGGGTTTGATGTCTCGGTGGACGATGTCGTGGCTGTGGGCGTAGGCGAGGGCATCGGCCAGTTGGGTGAAGATGCGGTCGATTTCGTCGAGGGTGAGTTTTCCGGCCTCGATGCGTTCTTTGAGGGTACCTGCGTCGAGATAGCGCATGACGAGGTAGGGGGTCCCCTGAAAGTCGCCTGAGTCGTATACGGGCAGAATGCGGGGGTGTTCGAGTTTGGCGATGACGCGGACTTCCCGGCGAAAGCGGTCGTTGAATTCTTTGTCTTGGGCAAATTGAAAGGGGAGGATTTTGATGGCGACAAAACGATCCATGGCGGCGTGGTGGGCTTTGTACACGGTTGCCATGCCGCCTTTGCCAACTTGTTCGATGATCCGATAGGGGCCGATTTCTTGTCCGGGGGTAAGGGTGGTCATGTGTTTATTCGTTTAGCGTTTCAAAGATTGGGGGGGAGCGCGTTCCGTAAGGAAGGCGCATATAAAAAATTATATCATTCAACGAATAAGCTGTTATTGGAATCCTGAAAGGCCCCAAGTCTCAAAATTAACTCTTGACAAACCCGCACGGATGTTCTATTATTTATCTATACATAGAACAAGCGTTTCATTTACCCACTTCTCACTCCCTTGGAGGTCTAACATGGCCCGACAAACTCGTAACCTTGGTATAAATTCCCTGCTCAACCACTCCCTTTTACAACGTGGGTTGCTCTGGGGCATCATGATCATCTTCGCCTTACTGGCGTTTGAGGTCTTCAACTATAGCACTACCGACTTTGCCCTCTCCGATTTATTAGGAGACCTGGAATTTGCCGGAGTCCGGTGGGCCACCATCCTGGCTTTGGCCTTCTGTGGCATTGATTTTGCCGGGATTGCACGCCTGTTTACCCCCGAACAGGGCGCGGACGAACCCGCGGAAGTTTGGTATCTCTTTGGGGCGTGGCTCCTTGCCGCAACCATGAATGCCATGCTCACCTGGTGGGGCGTCTCCATCGCTATCCTCCAACATCAGAGTCTGGGCAATGCCGTGGTTGACCGCGAAGTTTTGCTCAAAGCCGTGCCGATTTTTGTCGCGGTGATGGTCTGGCTCAGTCGGGTGCTGATCATTGGCACTTTCTCAGTCGCGGGCGAACGTCTGTTTACCCAATCCGAACAACGGACCCCCGCGCGGCTGGCGAACGTCAATCACCAACCCATGCGCCCCACGGCCTCCCTCCCCCAAGGGGTTCAACCCGCCAACACCCTCCCGCGTCCGGCTTTTCGCCCCACCGCCAAACCCAAACCTGTACCTCGCCCGGACATGTACGAACCCCCAACCTACAACCCCCGCCCGGAACCCACCTATCACCCCGTGGGAATGCAATCCCGCCAAAACACTGGCCCGAATAACGTGCGCCGCTAAAATTCCTCTCCTCATCAAAAGCCCACCCTCAACGGGTGGGTTTTTGATTTAATGCCCATCCCAACAACCCGAAAAACACAAACCCCACCGCGTTTCCCCACCCATGCACAGCCACCATCTGGGGAATGGATAAAAACGGAAATAAATTAAACGTCCGTAACGCGTAAGCCGCCGCCACCACCATTGTCACCATCGCAGACAGCGCCGAAATTGCCAGAAACACGCGGGCAAAAAAGCCTTTTGCCCGCCACATCCCCTGCCCCAACACGATCAGCGCCAGTCCCGTATACCCAATCGCTAAGATCGCGCCCATCACCGCTTCCACCTGCGGGGAAAACGTGATGCCCACTGCGACCAGTGCTGGCCCTAACATGACAATGATGGCGAACACAGCATAAAAACCGCGCAGGGCTGAGGTAGATGGGTGTGTGGGTTCGTGGAGATGCCGTCCCACCATTCCCGCGAGGATGGGCGCGGCAAACCCGGCGTAGTGGAA
>JABWBV010000704.1 GCA_013359445.1 Anaerolineales bacterium
CTCCTGGTACGCTAAAAATCCACCCCTAATCCCAAAGGAGTCCACCATAAACACCGACCTGCAAACCCAAGCCCTGCGCGAACGCGTATCCAAACTCGAAGCCGAAATGCGCTTCCTCTACAAACACCTCAACGTCACCTTTGTCCCCACCTTTGAGGTAGACCCCGCCGACCGTGAAGTCGTCGAATGGCTCAAAAAGAAGAACGAAATTCAGGCCATCGCAAAGTACCGCGCGATCCACATGGTCAGCCTGCCTGAAGCCAAAGCCGCCGTGGACGAAATCCGCGCCGGGTTGGGCTTGTAAAGGAGCCGCCCATGCCTACCCCCTGGAACATTCTCGTCCTTACCTATGACTACTTAATCGAAGGTCAGATTGATGGCAGTGACATCATGCAACGCACCATCTTTTCTCTCGCCGGACGCGGCGTAGATAGCCGCGCCGATGTCACGCTCGCCAACGTCAAAATCTACCCCACCGGCAATCTTCCCATTCCATCCTCCGCCATTTCTTCCTGGACCGTGGGCATCCCCAGCGGGGTGTTAGGCGTCATCCCCAACGATGCGTTGAGCGCCAAAGAAGCCATGAGCAAACGTGAGACCGCCCCCGCAGAAATGGTGCTTGGCCCCTACCTGATCCGCGCCCAGGTTTACGTCACACCAAAATATAAACACCGCGAAGTTGCCACCAACGGCTTCTCCCTTAAAGACGCCGAAATCACCCGTTTGACTCCCGATAGTAAACTCAGAGGATACAAAGTTCCGCTCATGGTAGTAAACTCTTTTTGGTTGCAGGGACTATGGTTCCTATAGCATGAGCAAAAGTTGCCGTAACATGCTTTTTTCCCCCTTCCTCTACGGCATGGTCATCGTGATCATCCTGGTGACGGGTGGGTTGTATGTCAACCTGGTTCAGAAACAAGCCTGTTACGTTTACGCCCGGCAGAAAAACCTCCCCCATATAGAATTCCTGGAATTTACCGGCGTTACCATCGCGACCAACCAGTTCCACGGCCACGTCTGCAACTTTACCGATGCCCGCACCGGCAACCCCGTCAGCCTCCGGTTTGACGACGCAGACGTGCCCTATTTCACCGATACCATGCAAGTCCTGTGCATGGTATGTCCCAGCATCTTGTTCAGTATCGTTGCCACCATTATCCTGGATGAGCTTGGGGTAAAACTCCGCCAACGGCGCAGGTAAAAATTTCTTTCATTGGAGGTCCCTCGATGATTTCGTTCCGTCCCCCCATTCGTTCCCCCCTTCGCGTTATCCTGGTTTTTCTGGCGATGCTGATCCTGATCGGCAATGAAACCCGCGCGGGCGCCGTTACCCCGCGCGGCCTCGCCCTCCCCTACCCCCTCCTCTTCGTCACCCAGCCCCCCATCACCGCCGACTTCACCACCATCGGCTCCACGTTTGGCAACCACCAGGCCGGATTGAGCGAAGTCGCGCGCGGCGGCGATCTCTGGATTCGCTACCCCGATGGCACCCTCAAAAACCTGACCCAAGCCGCCGGGTACGGGATGGAAGGCTTTCAGGGCGACAACGCCATCGCCGTCCGCGACCCCTCCGTCTCGTGGGATGGGACAAAGGCCGTCTTCAGCATGGTGATCGGCGCGGCCACCGAACAATACCAATACGAAGACTACTACTGGCAACTCTACGAAATCACCGGCCTCGGGCAAGGCGATACCCCCGTCATCACCAAAATTCCCAATCAGCCCACCAATTTCAACAACATCAGCCCCCTCTACGGCACGGATGGCCGGATCATCTTCACCACCGACCGCCCCCGCAACGGCGCAGCCCACCTCTACCCCCAACGTGATGAGTACGAACTAGCCCCCATTGTCTCTGGCCTGTGGAGCCTCGATCCGCTTACTGGCGATTTACAACTGCTCAACCATGCCCCCTCTGGCGACTTCACCCCCATGATTGATAGTTTCGGCCGGGTGGTTTTCACCCAATGGGATCATCTACAGCGTGACCAACAAGCGGATGCTGATGCCGGGTATGGCACAGGGCAAAACTGTGATAGCGGCTCATACTATGGTACCTTCAACTACTCTGACGAATCGGCCGATGCCGAAATCCTCAATGACCGCACCGAGGTTTTCCCCGAACCTCGCGCTTGCCGCGAAGATTTATTAGCCGGAACCAACCTGGCAGGCCACAACTTCAACCACTTTTTCCCCTGGACAATTAACGAAGATGGCACAGAAAGCGAAGTATTGAACCATCTCGGCCGCCACGAACTGCACAGCTACATCCCTGCCACCTTCACCAATGACCCCAACATCATTGAATACTATGGTCAGATTAGCCGTTACAACCCTAATGATATTTTCAACCTGTTCCAAATTGAAGAAGACCCCCTGAATCCAGGGTTGTACTACGGCGTAGATAGCCCAGAATTTGGGACACATGCGGCCGGGCAAGTGGTGAGCCTGGAAGCTCCACCTTCCCTGGATGCCGACCACATCAGTGTCACCTACATCACTGATATTCCAGGTAATTCTGGCCATTACCGCGAAGCAGTTCCCTTGTCAGATGGTACATTGATTGCTGCGCATACGGCCGATACTGGCGAAGAACAAGGCGACTACCCCAACAACTCTTCCTACGAATTTCGCCTGAAAACCCTCACACAGTCTGGGCAATTTTGGGCAGCAAACCAACCCCTGACGGCTGGTATTTCTGAAAATATCAGCTATTGGACTCCAGACGAATTGATCAACTACTCTGGGGTTTTGTGGGAATTAAACCCTGTCGAAGTGCGCCCGCGCCCAATTCCTACACCTCCTCCGCACCAGTTACCTGGCCCAGAACAGCAAATTTTTGACCTGGCAGGCGTAAATGTGGCCGAATTTCAACTCTATTTGCGGTCTAACAACCTGGCGGTAGCAGTGAGCCGCGATGTGACAACCCGCGACGACTTTGATTTGCAGCAGCCATTCAACTTAAACATCCCCGGTGGGGTGCAGACCATTGGCGCGCCAGGCACCATTTACGACATTTCCTACATGCAATTTTTCCAGGCAGACCAGCTGCGCGGCTGGACGGGCTGTTGCGGCACAGACCCCATGCCTGGGCGGCGGGTGATTGCCCGCG
>JABWBV010000705.1 GCA_013359445.1 Anaerolineales bacterium
CACCGGGCAGGTACGCGTCCCCCCGGAGGCATATCGGGAAAATTTGCAGACCTTTCAAACCCTGTTCGCACAAGAGCAGATTCCCGTTTTGTTCGTGACCGCCCCAACCGCGCACGGGCATCTTGGCGTTTATGAGGACTTGATTCGGCGGCAGTTTGCGGCGGATGCGGAAAGTGTCTTGACCTGGCACGCGGCTTATAATGAAATCGCCCGCGAGGTCGCGGGCGAAAATTTGGTAGAGGTGGCGCACAATATCGAAGCGTTGGAAACGGAGGAAATTCGTGCGTTAGTTCAAGCGGACGGGGTTCATCCCACCCACGCGGGGACAGAGGCGATTGCGCGATGGGTATGTGAGGGGGTTAAGCAAGTTTTGCCTTAACCGGGGGTTTGCGCGTGCGCCAACTTCAACCGGATAAACACGAGCGGGGCCAGCGCGGACATCCAAAAGCCAATCGTGCCATATCGGACAAAACGCAGGACATACCCCAGGGTGGACACATCCTCTGCTAACAGGCTGAATACCGCATCCAACCCGTATCGAAGCGCCAATACGCCCACGATGCCGACCCCAAACCGTCCCAAGCGCACCGCCCAGGTGCCACGCGTCTCAAACCCGCCTCGCCCGCGCAACCACTCCACGCCAGACAAAAACCCAAAAGCCGAGGCCATAATCGTGATCATCCCGCTCAACGAAAGGGGGGCAATCGGCTCATCCGGCGCGACACGGCTGGAATTTTCGACCCAGACAGCAGGCAACGTAAAGGAACGGTTGACCGCTTGAATGACCCAAACGTTGACGAGCAAAAACACGCCCACCACCGCGAGATAAATGATCAAGCGGGTGGGTGATCCGACCTGTCGAAGCCACCCCACCACGGGTTTTTCCAACGCGATCATCAAAACCAACATCAAAACCCCCAGGGTCCACCCCAAAAACACATCGGTCGGGAAATGCACGCCCAAATACATGCGCGAAAAGCCAATCAAAAACGCCAGCGCCACCGCCAGTCCCCACGCCCACGTGCGCCGGATATGCGAGGCCAGGCCACTCCAGATCACCACCCCATTTTGTGCGTGCCCCGAAGGAATCCCAAACGAAAACTCCGCCCCGGTCAACAGCCGAACCTGCGCGTCATACCAATACGGGCGGGGATCATGGAACCCCGCTTTCAACAACTCATTGATCCCAATACTCAAGATCAGATACACCCCCATTCTGATCCCCACCTGCGTTTCTACACACCAATACAAAAAAGGAAACAACAGCAGGTAGAAATCTTCATTTCCCAAAAAGGTAAACGCATTCATCGGCCCGGCGAGCCAATCGCCCAGGCTTTGCAGAGAAAGAATGAACTGGACGCCCCAGTCAAGAATAGATGCAGGCATGATGGTCTCCTTAAAAAGATAGAGTCAATCGGTAATGGTTTTTACTCACCAAGAGCAGAAAGTTCCGAATGGGAATCATTTTTTTTCGGGTGAGATGCAAATAAAAAGCGAAAACTCAACACAAGCCCCATCCCGATCAATCCCAGGCTGACCGGGTACATCCAGAGCGGATTCTGCTCAAACAAAAACCCGGCAATCGGCGGCGCGATGACCGTCGCCAGCAGAGCCACGCCCGCCGCGACGCCAAACGCCAGCCCCATGTTCGCAGGCGTCACCAACTCCCGTACCTCAGCATTGACCAAATTCGAGGCAACCCGATACCCCCCCAACAAAAAATATCCAACCGCGAACCAATAAAACCCCGTCCCCTGCCAGAGAAAAAGGCTAAACCCCGCCACGGCGAGCTGTCCCAAAATTAACCCGACCCGCACGGGCAACTGCCCCAAGATCAGGTTCAACACCACGATCCCAATACTGCCCACCGATAGCAACTGCCCAATCATCCCCAAATCCATATCCCGCAGGTTTTGCAAATAATTCGGCGAAAGGGGCTGGGGCAGGTACATCGCCACCATGACCACTAAAATCACCCCCAAAAACCGCAAAAACCGCGTATTCTTGAACAAATCCCATCGCCGCTCCCCCGGATGTGCGCGCTCCACCGCTTGCGGACGGATCAGCATAATCAACACGGTCGAAACGATAAAGATAAAAAACGCGACCATAAACGTGTACCGCAACCCCCAGGTTTTCCCAATCCACCCGCCCAACAGCGGTCCCAAAATCGCCCCGGTATGGAACGACGCCGAAGTAAATGTCAGTGCCCGCCCCATCGAGAGTGCCCCCCGCGCCGCGCTCACATAACTGTACAACGGCGAAAACACCCAAGAGGTCAGCCCGTACAGCAACAGCCCGACAACAAACCCATTGAGCGAAGTCGTCCACGCCATCAGCCCGGTTGAGAGGATACCCAACACCCACGCGGCCACCAGCAAGGGTTTCCGCCCCACGCGGTCGGACAGATACCCCGCGGGGGCCTGAGCAATCGTCATCGAGACCCCCAATGCCCCCAAAATCGCCCCGATCCGCACCGGGTCCGCGCCCAATTCTTGCAAATACAGGGGTTCAAACGAGATAAACATCCCTTCCCCTATGCCCCAGGTGAGGAGGGAGAGAATGACGAGAAGGAGATCACGATTCATAGTGAGGCTTGTTGGTCCACAAACGCACCTACCGCCGCAAACACCCGTTCCCGCTCCGCGTCCATCGGGACGTTGTGCCCGCTCCGTTCGACCCAGAGGAGGTTTTTGTTCGGGGAACCGATGTGCGCGTAGAGGTGTTCGGCTTGATCGGGGGTGATGAATTGATCGTCGCGCGAGTGAATGAGCAAGGTGGGCACCTGCACGGCGGACAGGTGAGGTTCGATGAAAACGAGCATTCGCCACAGCTCCGCCGCGGCGCGCACGGGGAAGACGCGGTAGGCGATGTAGGCTTTTTGCGCTTCCCAGTCGTACCAATGCGGAGCGCCCTTTTTACGGAAGGGTTGGAGGTGACTCAAGCCAGCAAACAGACGAATTTGCGTTTGCACCGGCAGGCCTCGCAAAAAAGCCGGAAGGGGATTCGATGGCAATCGGTGAAGCGCCGAAATCCCCACCACCCCCTTCACCTGTTGCAAGGTGGATAGCAACAAAGACAACGCCCCCCCGGTCGAATGCCCCACCACGA
>JABWBV010000706.1 GCA_013359445.1 Anaerolineales bacterium
GCAACGTGCTCGCGGCGCTCCAGGTCCGCGATGTAGGCTTCGCCGTGATCTATCGCGGAAGTCAGGGAAAGCGGGTCAATGTCTTCGGTGTGGGAGAGCATGACGCGGAGTTCACCGGGGCGGGGTTTGCGATAGGCGGGATGGGGCGGGGTGGAGGCGGTAACTTCTTTGAGGGAGAGGGCGGTGGGGGTCACTTTCCCGTCGCGGGTCGGGGGAGGGGGGGCGGTCCACGTTTGGGGTAACGGGCCAAGTTGGGTGACGTTCGCCCGGTCGTCATTCCAGAAGATCGCGCCCGCGGGGGCACGGTCACACAGGCCGAGGCAACTGGTGCGTTCCACTTTCCAACCTTCGCCCACCCAGTCTTCGGCGTGTTCGAGGATTTGATGGGAGCCGTTGAGCCAACAGCACGGGCCGTCGCAAACGCGGAGGATTTTTTCGGGTTGGGGTTCGGTGTTGACCATCGTAAAGAAGGTCGCGACTCCTTGCGCTTTTTCCGCGGGGATTTGCAGGGCGCGGGCGACATCCCGGATATTGTCGGGGGTCAGATGCCCGTGGCGGACTTGCCAGTCTTTAAGGACTTCCAGCACGGCTTCGGGGGTGTTACCGTGCTGTTCGGCAAGTTGGGTGATTTCGGGGTCTATGGGGGTATAGGCAATCGTATTGCGACGCATGGGGGTTATGAAATGTCCACGGCGAGGCAGGTGAGGGTTTCGAGGATGCCGGGGATGGGCTGAACTTCATTCGAGATGATTTTGCCGATGGCGTTGACATCCGGGGCTTCGAGGACGGTGATGGCGTCATAAGGGCCGAAGGTCATGTGGGATTCACGAACGGCGGAGACTTTGGTAAGCAGGTGAAGAACTTGAGCGACCTCACCGGTACGGATGTTTAGTAAGACGTATGCTTTCATGGGTTACTCCGGGAAATTGATGATTGTTGATGGTTGATGGGTGATTTATTTGTTTTCTCGTAAAAAGACGAGCCAGTAAATCGCGGCAACGAAGACGGTGCCCCCAATAATGTTGCCGATGGTGACGGGGATTAAGTTGTTGATAAAAAAGTTGCCCCAGGTCAGGTTGGTGAGGTCGAGGCCGGTGTTGGCGGTAAAGGTGGGGTCAAAGGCTTTGATAAACAGGCCAATCGGGATGAAGTACATATTGGCGATGGAGTGTTCAAACCCAGCGGCGACAAAAGCGGTGATCGGGAAAATGATGGCGGCGATTTTGTCCATCGTACTGCGGGCACTGAAGGTGAGCCAAACAGCCAGACAAACCAGTGCATTACATAGAATGCCCAATGCAATGGCTTGCCCAAATTCCAACCCGGACTTGGCATTCGCAATCGTTAAGGCGGTTGTCCCAACAGCACCTCCGCCAAAGGTGTATTGTTTGCTCCAAAAGATCAATAACGCTGTTCCAAGTGAGCCGACAAAGTTTCCTATATAAACAATGACCCAGTTCCGCATCAATTGGGCGGTGGTGACTTTTCGCCCGGCCCAGGCCATCACGATCAAGTTGTTGCCGGTAAAGAGTTCGGCCCCCCCGACAATGACAAGGATCAGGCCGAGGCAAAAGACCGAGCCAGTGAGCAATCGGGCCACCCCAAAGGGTATCACCCCTGCGCTCCCCGCGCTGACCGTGGTGGCAAAAATGGCGCCCATCCCAATAAACGCGCCTGCCAGCAAGGAGAGAAAAAATACTTTCAGAAAAGGGGCTTCGGCTTTGCTGACGCCGATATACTCTGCACGTTTCGCCATTTCGGATGGCAGGAGTGCATCAATACGAATTTCGCTCATAAAAAGGGTCCTCCAGAAGAAGTAGGTATCTTCGCCAATATAATGCTGGGGCGGCGTTCCTGATAGGGGCGATTGACCCGCCGCGTTTGTGACAGTTGTCACAAACAAACCCTGATAAATTCTTCCGCAAATCCAAACCGAAAGCGTGCAAATACCCTATACAAAACCGTTCACCCCGTTTAGAAAGTGGCCCCCCTTTTTTCGAAACTTTCTTCTCTGGCCTGAACGGTTGCGAAAAAGCTGAGTATAGGGTTTAGTATCCAATTTTAGGGGGCTTGAATGATACGGGCAATTGTCCTGAAAAATGAGGTATATTTGCCACCTGACCCGTATGGATTTCCACCCGATAATTTTTCTACTCAGTAGACAGAACCCATAGAGTGAGCGATGAAAGAGCAACTCGTCCGCGATTGGATGACCCCCAACCCCATTACAATTTCGCCCACCACGACCCTCCCACAGGCTCAACAGCTGATGATGGAGAGGAGTGTGCGGCGTTTACCTGTTGTATGGCAAGAGAAGTTGGTAGGGATCTTAACCTTTGGGGACATTCGTGAAGCTCGCCCCTCCGACGCAAATTTGCTCAGTGTATATGAATTAAATCTCGTCTTGGACCACCTGCTGGTCAAAGCGATTATGACGCCCAATCCAATCTGCATCCATCCCGAGGCCACAATCGGTGAAGCGGCCAAAATTCTCTTGGAAAACAAGTTCGGCGGCTTACCCGTGGTTGAAGATGGAACCCTGATCGGCATTATTACGGAAACGGATTTTTGCCGTTTACTTGTTCAACAAGAACAAAAAAAACCTTAAGGGCTAATCTTATGCGCCGCTTGCTCGTCAAAGATTGGATGACCCCTCATCCAATCACTATCCATCCCCAAAGTACCCTTCCCCAGGTTCGAAAGCTCATGGAAGAGCACCACATTCGTCGCCTCCCCGTCATGGAGGACGACGAATTGCTAGGGATTATCACCATTGGCGATATTCGCGAGGCGCAACCTTCGGATGTCAACACCTTGCGCTCCTACGAAGCCGAATATTTGATTGCCTTAATCACCGTGGATACCGTCATGACGGCTGACCCCATCACAGTCACCCCGGAAAGCACCATCGCGGAGGCCGCGCGCATCATGCTGGAGCACAAAATTAGCGGTCTCCCTGTGATGAAAAACGGCAAACTCGTCGGCATTATCACTGAAACAGATTTTTGCCGTCTCCTTACACAAATTTGATACAATCTATCGCGTTCCCCGCAAAAGGGGTGTGGTGTGGTCAACACTCCGCACCCTTTTTTTGCGAGAAAAACAAA
>JABWBV010000707.1 GCA_013359445.1 Anaerolineales bacterium
AGGGCCCGGCGTGGGGGTTTCGGTGGGGATTGGGGTGATGGTAGGGGTAGGGGTGATAGTAGGGGTAAACGTTTCGGTGGGGGTGGGGGTCTCCGTTGGGGTGGGGGTAGGGAGAGGGGTCTCGGTAGGGGTTGGTGTGGGGGTTTCAGTGGGCGTTGGGCCGGGGGTGGGGGTTTCGGTGGGGGTCGGCGTGGGGGTGGGGGTCCCTTCCGGCAGAAAGAGGGCGGTGAGGGTCAAATCCCCGGTCAAGGGGAGGGTGAGGGTATCGCTCAGGACCCCGGGAAGTTCGAGCCACCCAGCAAATACATATCCTGCCTGGGGAATCGCCTCGATTTCGATGGGCACCTCGCGGAAGTAAATGCCTGTCCAGGGGTAGGGTGTGCCGCTCAACCCGGGGAGATTTTCGTTGATCAGCAGAGAGTTGATGCGAAGCGCCCCCTGTGCAGGGTCAGAGACGTTTAAGGTAACGTTTGCGGTGCCACTGAGATCAAACTGGTCGATTACATGTTGTCGTTGATAGGCCGGGCGGTTACTGGCAAAGATACGCATGGCGCGTACATTACTTTCCCAGGCGGAGAGGGAAACGGGGCGACCATATCGGTCGATGTGTTCTTGCATTTCCGGGGCCAACACGGCTTGCATGGAATCGATCCGAGCGAGTACATGTGCAGGGATAAACGCAGAGTTGAGTTGATCGGCGACTTGATTGATAAAGTCGGTGCGAAATTCTTCGTTTTGGAGGAGCGAACGGAATAAAAGGGAGGTAACTGTGTTGTAGGGGGGGTAGCCTGGTTCGATGGCCCAGGCGAGGCGGTTGGTGGCAACGTTGCTCCCGGAGCCAAAGGTTTTGTCTAAATCGCTCATCAGCCAGCGCCACCGGCCATCTAAGCCTGTGGGAGCGTTGGGATCGTATGTGGTCTGATAACGCCACCAATCTACGTTGTTTTGGACCCAGTCGGCATTGTTCATAATGATTTCTGCCGCCATGTACTCGATGAAGTTTTGCATATCCATTTGCGTTTGCAGGTAGGCGTAATGGGCGGGGTCGGTGGTGCCAAAAGTGGCGATATAAGCCATCATTGCGTCGAAGTGGGCCGATGAACCAGTTTCGACAGAGCCTTTGTTGGCAAGATAATCAATAAGGTCGTTGTCAATATTGTAGTTTACCGCGAGGTAGTTATCGTCAAGGCGTTCGCGAATATTGTGGATACCCCAATATTCGCCGTTTAGAAAGACGATGGCAGGGCGGTAAGCCTGGGTGTCGAAGCTTAGATGGGTCACCAGACTTTGGGCCAGGGCATCGCGAAATAGGGTGGAGGAAACATCTTCGCCGGAGTTACGCAAGATGAGCCGTTCAAACACCGTGTGTTCAAAACCTGGGAATACCTCATAAGCGATTTGATCTGCCCCATATTCGGAACGGGCATAGATGCGGAGCGATTTGTAGTGATAGATGGTACTTTTTGAACCATGTATCCGAGCGCCTGCATCTTGGGCAAAACCCAGAGTGCCATCAGGCTCAAAAAATTCGATGTGAATGGGCCGTTCCCATTCGATGCCGCTTTGGGCGTAATTGAGGTAGTTCCCTGGCACATAGATGCCGATTTCCGGATCGAAGAAGTTGTCGGCGTTGGTCGCGAGGGAGATCACTGGAAGGGTGTAGCGCCCGTTGATCTCTGGGTCCACAAAATAGGTGTGGGTCACAATTGGGCTGGGCAGTGCCCCTGGTTTGTCTACGCGGACGCGCACGACGGTCCCTTTGAAGATTTCTAAGGAGGGGGGTGCCCAGTATACTTCCGGGATGGTTGTGCGAATGGTGGAGAAGACGTTGGGGTCTCCTGCCCGGCTGTCAATGAGGATAGGGCCTGTATAAACGAGGGAGCTGGTGATGGGATCACTTCCATCCAGGGTATAGTAAATGGTGGTTCCAGGCTGATCACTGCTCAAGGATAGGGAGAAACCTTCGGTATAAAAACCGCCTAGATGCGAAACATTTGGGGCTTTGAGTATATCGGTATACCCTGGTGTGCTATTGCTCACACCGGGCGTTGGTTCAGGGAAGAAAAAGACTGTGCTGGTTCCATCGGGTTGACGGCCTACAGAAATATCTGTAGACATCGCCGTGGCCGGGAGCAAGTCCTCTAACTGACCATTGGGGGCGGTGAGGACAATCGTTTCGCCCCCCGCGCTGATCTTGAAGTTGGTGTGAAGGGGACTTCCTGGGGTAATGCGGTTTTTGTCGGAGGCCCAGACTATCATGTAGGCACCTGAATCAAGCGTTACCGCAGGGAATGTCCATTTGTAGGGCGAGTTGGGGTTGTCGGTCAGACCGTACCCGGCCAGGTTAAGGGCTATTGGACCAGAATTATAGATTTCAATCCAGTCTTCGTAACTACCATCCTCGTCTGGGATAGTTTCTCCGTTAGAGGCCATAACCTCATTAACATGGAGTACTGGCGTTTGGGCCGCGACTTGTGTGCGATTCAATAGGAGAATGCACGACAAAAGAAATAACAATATCGGCCATCTGTTAAATTTCAAATGAAAGAGAGAGATATTCAAGCGCATCATAATTTTCCTTTTCCAGTTTTGTGAAAACGACTTTCTTCCCTAATGCTCTCTAGGATTGGATGTATGTAATTGATGTCTTGAGCTAATTAGGAAACCCACACTTTAATCATATTCATAAAAACTCTATTTTTGCTCAAACAATTCTCAATAGTTTGTCAAAATGTCTGGTAGCCCCTCTCCTTCTTTGATATATGGTAACTGCTCAAGCCTTAAGATGAAACTTACCGAAACCTAGCATTAAATTGCCCACTACGAACGGATATTGTGATCTGCTGACTTTCGCGCACTCGGCTGGAATAATCTCAAAAAAAAGGATGGGAAGATAGGGCTTCTTCCTTCCTTTTTTTTTCGGAACTTCCTACTCATGGTGCGTAGTTACCCTGTTTTTCAAGGTAAAAGGTTTTCTCACTGAAGGCAGGGATTTATTTGTAACTGATGTTACGCAAGGTGCGACGCACTTCCGAGTAATTTTTATCTCGGCTCCGAAGTCTTAATCCTGGCTTTTCTCTAGGGTCAAGTGCGTCGCATGCGTAACATGAGTTTGTAAGAAAGCGCTTTTTTTGTGGCTTTCCTGTGCTATTAAAACTATCTGGGGCTGGCCTATAAATTACAGGTTTTGTTTATCAAAACGATAGCCGACCCCATGCTCTGTAATTAAATATTTTGGCTCATCTGGGTTGATTTCAATTTTTCGCCTTAATTTATCGACATATACATGGACATAATGCCGCCCACGCACATACTTGCCTGCCCCGCCCCAAATATTTTCCAAAATCCCTTGATAGGTACACACGGTACCACTATGCAAATATAAATATTCCAAAAAGCCATATTCGGTAACGGTCAAACGAATAGGCCGCCCCTTAATATATATGCGATGTTCTTGCAGGTTTATCGATAAATGGCCATCCGAATAATTCTGAGGCACTTGAATACGCGTAAAAAAATAGGCCCTCCTTAATAAAGATCGCATACGCGCGAGAAGTTCATCTTTTTCAAAAGGTTTTCTGACGAAGTCATCTGCCCCAAGTTCTAAGGCCTGTGCAACGATATTGGTCTGATTTAATGCAGAGAGCATAATCACAGGAATATCCGTCATTTCCCGTATCCGCTTGAGTACCTCGATTCCATCCATCCCTGGCATCATAATATCGAGCAACACCAAATCGGGTTGTACCCGAAATATCTGACGCAACCCATCCGGCCCAGAGTTTGCCACTTCTATCTCAAACCCATTCTTGGAGAGAATTTTTACCGCAACGTCCAACAGGAAAGGATCATCATCAACCACCAAAATTTTTGCATTTTCCATAAACACCAACCTTATATGATGCAAATAAACATCTTTTATTACGGATTAAACAATCCGTCAAGATATACCGATCCAAGTGGGCATAGTGTAGATTGTGGGCCTTATGACCCGAATTGCCGAGCAGGAAAAATAGTTC
>JABWBV010000708.1 GCA_013359445.1 Anaerolineales bacterium
AGGTGGAAGTGCCGAGGTAAGAAGAGGTAAATAAGGTAAATAGGGTAAATACAGTACCGTATTTACCGTATCTACCTTATCTACTTTATCTACTTTATCTACCCTACATCCCTCTCCCCCCATGCTCACCCCTCGCGCCCTCCTCCTCCTCCTCCTCGCCGCCCCACTGATTGCGGCGGGGACTTGGTTCGCGCCGCTTCAATGGTTGGCGGTGGTGGTGATGGTTTTGTGCGGGATTGTGTTTTTGTTGGATCGGCGGTTGGCGGGGGGGGTGAAGCGGTTTGAGGTGGAACGGATTCACGATAATCGGCTCAGTTTGGGGGCGGAGAATCCGATCCGGGTGACGGTGTATAACCGGGAAAGGACTCGCGTCGCGTTTTGGGTGCGGGATGAGGCGCCGGAACAGTTCAAAATCAGTACGCGTTTGCTGGAGGGGGAGGTCGCGCCGCGGCAGATGTGGGAGGGGGGGTACCATGTGCGTCCGCTTCGGCGGGGGGATTATGCGTTTGGGAATCTGGTCTTGCGGTGGCGAGGGCCGTTGGGGTTGGTGATTCGCCAGGGTACGGTGCCCGCGGCGGCCCCGGTGAAGGTGTATCCGAATCTGTTGGATATTCGCCGGTATGATCTGCTGTTGCGTCAAAATCGTTTACAGGAAATGGGTTTGCGGCACGCGCGGATGTTTGGGGAGGGGAACGAGTACGAGCGTCTGCGGGAATATTCGCCCGATGACGAGTACCGCCGTATCAACTGGAAGGCGACGGCGCGGCGCAACCGTCCGATTACGGTCGAATATCAGACCGAGCGCAGTCAGAACGTGTTCGTGGTGCTGGATACGGGGCGGATGATGCAAAGTCCGGTGGCGGATATTGCGAAGCTGGATTACGTGATCAACGCCGCCCTGCTGTTGGCGTATGTGGCGACGGGGAAGGGGGATAAGATCGGGATGTTGACGTTTGCCGATGCCATCGGGAGTTATGTGTCGCCCAAACAGGGGCGCGGGCAGTTTTATAAGATGCTGGAGTTGTTGTACCGCGTGGAACCCGAACCCGTGGAGCCAAATTACCGGCTCGCGCTGAGTTACCTGTCCCTGAAACATCGCAAACGCTCGCTGGTGGTGATTTTTACCGATTTGAGTGGGGGCCTGGGCGTGGATGCCCTCATCAGCCATGTGACCGCCCTCGGACGGACGAGCCTGCCCCTGGTGGTGACGATCAGTGACCCGGACATTTTCGCCGCCGCGCATCAAACCCCTGACAGTTCCCTGTCCACCTACCAGCGCGCCGCCGCCGTGCAACTGCTCGAAGACCGCAAACTGGCGTTGGATAATTTGTCCCGGCACGGGGTGCTGACGTTGGATGTGCCCGCGAATCAGTTGTCGCTGGCGGTGATTGACCGGTATTTGGCGTTGAAGGGGAGGGGGATGTTGTAAATGGTCAATTGTGAATTGTGAATGAATTGTACTTTGACAAACTTTTCCGACAATCCCCGCCCGTCGCTAAAGCCGCCGGGCTACAAAACAACGCCGGATGAATCCGGCTGAGCCCGTTTCAATGGGCGTCGTTTCGTAGCCGGGGGGTTCAGCCCCCGGCGAGCCGATAGCGGATTGTCAGAAAAATTTGGGAAAGTGCAAAAACGGGTTGGATGGCCTGTTCACCTGGAACAGGTTTCAACCTGTTTTTTCTAACAGACGCCGAATTCCTATTCGGCGGGTAGAATGCGTAATGGTGGAGATGAAAAACAACCATTGTAAGATTTGCGAATTGATTGCCCGCCGTGATGCGGGCCTTGCCCCTCTCTGGGATAACATCCATCGCACGCCGTTTTGGGACGTTGTGCATAGTTACAACACGTCCTTACCCGGTTGGCTTGTCCTCGTTCCCCGGCGGCACATCGAAGCGGTAGATGAATTAACGGATGAAGAAGCGGTGGAATTGGGCGTTTTCCTGCGCCGGGTTTCGGGGGCGTTGAAGGACGTGGTGGGCTGTGCAAAAACGTATGTGATGCAGTTTGCCGAGTCTGCGGGGCATACGCATGTTCATTTTCACGTCGTCCCGCGCATGGCCGATCAGCCAGAAGAACGGAGGGCGACGAATATTTTCGGCTATTTGAACGTTTCGGAAGACGAACGGGTCAGCGAAGAGAGGATGAATGAGATTGCGCGGCAGGTTCGGTTGCTGTTAACTTCCTCTGAACCTTGAAATGAAGTCGCGGAATAAAGGAGATGCGGAAAATGTTCTAAAAAAGGTTCCGCGACTTCATTTTTTCTGCGACTTGATTCTCTTTTGAATAGGATTGTATTAATCCTTCCCCTCATGTCGTTTCACGCATCACTTTCCGACTTCTCCCCCCCAACAACAAATACCCATACAACCCCGCCCCCGTCCCGATCCCCACCCCCCATTTCACAAACGCCGGAATCGTCTCCGACGGCGAAATAAATCCCTCAATCGTCCCCGCCAGCACCAGTAACGGCACACACATCATGATCAATCGCACCGAACGCCGCGCGGCCAACGCCAGCGCATCCCGGCGGCGCAACAACCCCGGACGGAGAATCGCCCAGCCCAACGACAGGCCCGCCCCGCCCGCGATGAAGATCACGCTCAACTCCACCACCCCATGCCCGATGACAAACTCCCACAACTCCCACCCCACGCCGTAATGCCCGGTCAACCCGGTCAGCCCGCCGAGCATCAACCCGTTGAATACCATCACCCACACCGTCCAAATCCCCGCCGTGACCCCGCTCCCAAACGCGAGGAAAGACACCTGAATATTGTTCCGCATGATAAACGCCGACGCGTAAGGCCGTTCGGACACCGGAATATCCGTCCACAGGTCTTTTTGCTCGATGGTCTCACGCAAATCCTGAGCCTGAGCGGGCAACAGCCATTGGGACGCGTCGGGCTGGAAATAAACGATGAACCCCGAAAGCACCGCCGGGATGATAAACAACAGCGCGGCGGTCAGGATAAACCGCCAGTTTTCCCGAAAAAGCCGGGGATACCCCACCCGGACAAACCGCCACAAGCGTTTCCACGCCAACGGCTCGCCCTGATAAACTACCGCGTGCGCGCGGGCCACCAACTGATT
>JABWBV010000709.1 GCA_013359445.1 Anaerolineales bacterium
TCCCCAACGCCCCGCGCACCAACGCGGTCAGTTTGGGGACCAACACATTGCCCGCTTCCAGCACTTCTTCGTGGGAAGTGGGCGTATTGCCATCAAGGTTCGCCTTGTTGCTGATGCCCGAAATGCCCAAGACACGCATCCCGCTATGCCGTGCCACGGTCACTTCCGGCACGGTGGACATCCCCACCGCATCCGAACCAATCAACCGCAAAAAGCGTAAATCGGCAGGAGTTTCAAACGACGGCCCAGCCAAACAGGTGTACACCCCCTCATGCAGGTCCAGCCCAATCGTTTGTGCGGCTTCCCGCGCCAGCCCGTGCAAATCCCGGTCATAGGCCCGACTCATATCGGGAAAACGCGGGCCAAATTCATCCAGATTCGGCCCACGCAACGGGCTGACTCCAGCCATGCCCAAAATATTCAAATGATCGGTAATGAGCATCAAATCCCCCGGCTCATATGCGGGGTTCACTGCCCCGGCCGCGTTCGTCACGATCAACGTCTCGATCCCCAAACGTTTCATCACACGAATGGGCAACCCGGTATGCGAAATCGTATAGCCCTCATAATAATGCGCCCGCCCCTGCATGATCAAAACCGTTTTTCCCTCCAACTGCCCCACCACCAACTGCCCGGAATGTCCCCACACCGTCGAAACGGGCCAGTGCGGAATTTCCGGGTACGGAATCACTTCCGCGTGTTCTGCGGCGGTGGCTAACCCGCCCAGCCCGGAACCCAAAATTAAGCCAATGGTAGGCCGATGGGTCAAGCGGGCACGGATGGCGGCGGCGGCTTCGTCAATTTGTTCAAGGGTAATGAATTCGGACATGAGGACTCCGGGGAGGAAAAGTAGAGAGTTAGCGTAAGGAGCTAGAGTGGTGATCACGCATCACGTATCACGTATCACGTATCACGTATCACGTAAAAAATTATAACATTTCGCCTGCCAACGCCTGTCGAAAGGCTGTAACTGTCGCAACGATGGCCGCATCATCGACCCAATAATGGGTGACTAACCGAAACCGACGGGAGGCCACAACCCCCACTTTGACCCCCAACCCGACCAGTTTCTCTTGCATCGCCTTTCCATCCAAACGGACGGTCTCATCCAATGTGACATACACCATGTTGGACTGCGGCAATCCGCTATCTAGGATAATTCCCGGCAGTTCGGCCAGTTGCCCGGCGAGGAGCTGTGCCCGCGCGTGGTCTTCTTTCAGGCGCTCGACCATTGTCTCCAAAGCGACAATCCCCGCGGCGGCCAGCACCCCCGCCTGACGCATGCCCCCGCCAAGTTGTTTGCGGGCACGGTGCGCGCGGTGGATAAAGGCCTGATCCCCCACAATCACCGACCCGACCGGGGCACACAACGCTTTGCTCAGGCAAAAGGTAACCGAGTCAAACGGCGCGGCCAATTCCTGAGCCGAAACGCCCAATGCCTCAGCCGCGTTAAATAATCGCGCCCCATCGAGGTGCATTTTCAATCCATATTCGTCCGCCAGCGCCCGGACTGCGTGCCCGTAGGCGACGGGGAGCGCGGTCCCCGCGCAACGATTGTGCGTGTTTTCCAACGCTATCAGCCGGGTGGGGGGGAAGTGGGCGTCGTCCGCCCGGATGGCCGCGCGGAGGTCATCGAGGGAGAGGGTGCCATCGGGTTGGTTTTGCACCGTGCGGGGGTGGACTCCGCCCAGGGCCGCGATGCCGCCCGCTTCGTATAAAAAGGTGTGTGCAAGATGGCCGAGGAGGATTTCATCCCCGCGCCCGCAGTGGGCGAGGACCGAGGCGAGGTTGCCCATCGTGCCGGAGGGGACAAACAGCCCGGCTGATTTGCCGAGCATTTGCGCGGCGAGGTCTTGCAGGCGGTTAACGGTGGGGTCTTCGCCATAGACATCATCGCCGAGGGGGGCACGGGCCATGGCTTCCCGCATGGCGGGGGTGGGGAGGGTGACGGTGTCGGAACGGAGGTCGATATTTAACATAACTGAGTAGTACTGTTTACAAAGAGGCTGGATCTAAATATGGAATTCCCTCGTGTGATAACATCGCCCTTAAACCTCGATCTAGGGTAACCAGCGTTAAGTCCAGTCCATATACTTGCTTTGTAGCAACTACACTCCCGGCGATTAAGGCATCAAGCGACCCAAATTTGTAAGAGTCTGCGTTTCGCATCAATAGTTTTCGGGATTCACGAATGGATAAGCTGTCCAATGGGATAGTCGTTGCTTGAATCAGCCCCCTTTGCGCTTCAATGTCTTCAACGAGTTTCTTCAAATCTCGATAAATTCTGGGTTTCAATTTTTCGCGGCCTGGAAAAACACAAGTATTATGGCATTTCTCTACTTGGCCCTTGTTATCAAAGTTGCGATCACAAGGAAAGTTTTGTTTCGGCTCTCCGCGACGATACTTTCCAATAACTGAGTGAATCTCCATACAGGTTATTTCGGATACATAAAATGAAACAATACCTCCTTGAGTTAACTTATTCTCAAGGAGGTTATAAAAAGACGGTTTGGGATTTTGAAAGAAGAGAAAATAAGCATTTGTATCTAACAGGTACGGCGTTGTCATATTCCTATTGTTTCCCCTTACTTTTCGTTAAAAATACCTTCTGGGACAGCTGCCAGTAAATCATCCATCTCATCTTCCGAAAAAGGATCGAGCCTCGCTTTGACCATTTCCACCATTTCCCATAAATCTGCATCTGCGCCTTTGTTGATGTACCCATCTACACGGAGGTTCATCAGCTTTTTCATGATGGGCGGGTCTTGATAATTGGTGTAAATGATCACTTCTACATAGGGATCTACTTTCCGGATACCAGCCAAAACCTCATCCCCCGTGATTTCAGGTAATTTTAAATCTAAGATGATCAGATCAAATCTTCCGCGTTCCATCTCTTTCAAAGCCATTTTCCCGTCTGTTGCCAGGATGACTTCAATCCCTTCGGATTCCAGCGCGCGTTGGAGCATTTCGCCAGTTTTCTTTTCATCTTTTTTCTACCGTACATCTAAAAGCTAAAAGTTGACCAGTCATAGGGTAGACTGTGGTTTGCCAAAACCAACAACAGGAGAACCCCATGACTGATCGAA
>JABWBV010000710.1 GCA_013359445.1 Anaerolineales bacterium
CCCACACAGCGCCCCCACCAGAATATCCAATACATAATGAACGCCCATAATCACGCGGGCAAACGCGACGAGCGGTGCCCACACCAGCAGGAGCGCTGCGAACCACCCCGGGCCGAGTCCAGCCCCCAAGACGGCCAGCATCCCGGCGCGGGCCGCGTGCCCCGAAGGGAACGAATGCGGGTCCGTTTTCCGATAAATCCCCCCCCACTCTCCTGCCGGGCGTTGACGGCGCACGGTAAATTTAATGAGAAGAACCAGGACCGCCGTCACCAAAATCCCAAGCCCCAACCAAACGGCCCGCGTTTTCCAGGCGTCATCCCCAACCCACCAGAGAATCCCCAGCCCCACCAACCAAAACCAAGAATCTCCCGAATGTGCGAAAAAAGCGGCCAGCGTTCTCAGCAGGCCGGGTTTTTCAGCTATTCGCAATTTTTGTGTTAAGTCCGCATCCAACGCAAGCAGACGAGAAACCATTACATCCTCCGTCGGGCCAGTTCGTTCTGGAGCATCTCCAACTGGTAGGGTTTATCCACATCCATGCCCACTTCTGGGTAGGGGCTTTTGAGCACTTTCGCCCGAACCTCTAACCGCTGGCTCACACGTTCCACCGCCCCTTGGAGTGTCAACTGACGGGTAAACAGCAAAAAGAACGTGCCCCATCCGATGATCGCCGCCTGCTTGAGGACGTTTTTCCGCGCGGCAATCAGATCCCGCCACACGCCGCCCTCGGTCGTGAGCAACTTTGTCCGAAACGCGGTCACATCCCCTCCACAAATTTCGATATCTTTAAAGCGCGTAAACGTGCGTTTAGACCCCGGAAATCGGTTTTCCATCGTTTCCCGCGGGATAACATTATAAAAAACATCATGATCGGTCTTTTCAATTTCACTCACCAGCCAATCCATGATCTCCCCTGTAATGGCCGGAACATCCGAAGAGACCGAGACCATCGTCTTCGAGGCCGGATGAATTGTCAGCAATTTTTGCGCTCCCGCCAAAATATTTTCCAACATCCCCCCCTGGTTGGGGAGATAATAAAGCGGTTTTGGCGAGACCAGTTGACTGTTTTCATCTAATCCCACGACGACGATGTGATCCACTTTTTTCGAGGCGCCCAACGCATCCAACACCCACTGGACCATCGGTTTCCCGGCCAGTTCCAAAAGGGCTTTGGGGCGGCCCTGCGTAATTTCATAAAGCGGTTCCCCCGGCTTTGGAATGCCTCCAGCAGTTACAATTGCATCCACGTTTTTACTCCTATCATCCAGATTCAACATCTGGATCATGAATTCAATTCAACCAAATTTGGCTCAAAGTGAAGTTGGTCGAGCAGGGCATTATACTCGGCATAGGTCAGTTTACGGCCTTTGCCCGAAATCGCAATTAAGGCCGCTTCCATCATATTGGTCCCAAACGAGCGTCCTTCAATCGAGGGGGTCGCAGTCACCATATATTTGACTCCGGTTTGGCGGAAAAGCTCTACGTCACTTTCTGTGGTCGTATTCGTCACAATAATTTTCCCCTCCAGACGTTCGGGCATATGCCGCACCACATAGTGCCGATCGCCTGCGATCACCGACGCCCACTGGTAATATTTTTCGTACTTGGGCACGCGCTTTTCCTGCTTTTCCCCGGTGGGATAAATCCATGCGAACGGTAACCGCCCCGCGATCGGCATCACCAACGCCGCCAGGGTTTTGAGCGCCCCCACTGACCGGATGGGAATCCCGATTCCCAAGCCAAACATCAAATCCCCAAACACGCACTCGTACCCGCCTGCCACAAAGGCGGTGGTCGTCCCCCAACGGTCGGCCCCCGCAGTTAACAGGGCGCGGCGCCCTTTTTGGTCCAGGTAACTTTTGATCCGCGTTTCCATAAAAGAAACGATCCGGTTTTCCAGGGTATTCTTTAATCCTGTCCCATCTACCAAAGGAGTTTGCTTCACAAAGCGCACCATGGGCTGAACCGAAAAAAGCGGATACCATTTCGTATCTACCATCACCCCTAAATCTGCGCCTCCCACCCCAAACGCATCCACTTTGCCATCCAGTTCTTTATACAACTGGGCGGCCTTTTCCATATCCCCGTCTGTGCCAATCCGTTCAATTGAAACCTTTTCCCCCAACAGTTCCACTTCGACAGCTTTGTTACGTTTGGATGACCCCAAACTAATACTAACGGCACGTTTCATAGGAACATCCTCCATGAAAGTAACTACTCAGCTAGGGTAGCGGTTAGCCCGAAAAAAAGGGTGAAAAGGGGATGTACATCCCCTTTTCACCCTTTTTTCGGGAAGTATCCTCTCTAAGCTTGAGCAGTAACGAAAGAAAAATAATTTAACAAAAGTATACTCCCATCTCACCCCTGCTGGCTACCTTAAAAGAAGTGGTTTCGGAACTTTCTTCTCTAGACTGAACGGTTACAAATTAAATTAGAAATAGCGTACTGGTTCATTAGTGCCATTCACACATTTGAATTCATAGATATAATCGCGGGGCTAAGACCCTTTTTTTAAACCTGTGGCTGTGGATGGGAACAGGAGCCTGTCGTTTTGCAGTCACAAATCTATGTTTACTCACAGGAGGCTTTGCTGTGGCATTACCCAAGTGTGTTTATTTCAAAGGGCAAATCGTCCCCTATGAAGATGCCAAAATCGGCGTGATGACGCACGCCCTCAACTATGGAACCGCCGTTTTCGGGGGAATTCGCGGTTACTGGAACGAAGAAGAAGAACAACTCTTCATGTTCCGCCCTCACGACCACTTTAAACGTTTTCTCCACTCGTGCCGCATTATGGTGATGGAATTCGCTCAAGACCCCGAAGCCCTCACCCAAATCGCCGTCAACATGCTCCGCGAGGAAGGCTACCGCCAGGATGTGTACCTACGCCCCCTGGCCTACAAAGCCGATGAACTGATCGGTGTCAAACTCCACGGTCTCACCGACGAACTGACCATGTTCGCTGTCCCGTTTGACAAATACGTCTCCAACGACACCAACGCCCACGTCACCATCTCCTCCTGGCGGCGGATCGACGACAACACCATCCCCGCCCGAGGCAAGATCAGCGGCGCCTATGTCAACTCCGC
>JABWBV010000085.1 GCA_013359445.1 Anaerolineales bacterium
CTCATCGGTGGCGGCGGGGTACGTTCGCCACTTTTTGTCATGTCTCTGCTACGTTGGCACGAACGGATCGGCGTGGATGAACTTTGCTTGATGGATATTGATGCCCACAAACTCGACCTCTTCGGCGAAATGTGTCGCGAGGTCGTGCGGCGGGCGGGGAACCCGTTCAAACTCACCGCCACGACCGACGCCCGCGCGGCCCTCACGGGGGCGGATCATGTCGTGACCACGATCCGGGTCGGGTTCGAGCAGGGGCGCGCACTTGACGAGCGGATCGCGCTCACACATGGCGTCCTCGGGCAGGAAACGACCGGGCCGGGTGGGTTCGCGATGGCGCTCCGCAGTATCCCCGCGCTGTTGGCGTACGCGGAAATTTTGCGCGAGGTCAGTCCCCACGCATGGATGTATAACTTCACAAATCCGGCGGGGTTGGTGGCGCAGGCTTTGCGCGAGGCGGGGTTTGCGCGGACGATTGGTATTTGTGACGGGGCGAACGGCGGACAGGGGGCGATTGCGTCCTGGAAGGGTGTGCCATATGAAGCGGTGCGGGCGGAAGTCTTCGGTCTCAATCATCTTTCGTGGTGCCGTCGCGCATGGGTGGATAGCGAGGAGCAAATGGCGAAGGCGTTGGCGGATGACCAGTTTGTACGCCAAATGCAATCCCTGTTCGACCCCGAACTGGTCCGGCGGATCGGGTTTCATTGCAATGAGTATTTGTATTATTACTACTACGCCGAAAAAGCCGTGCAAGCGATTACGGGCGAGGGGAAAACCCGCGGGGAGGAGATTGTGGAATTGAACCAACGCCTGATTGAACATCTCGAAGAAATCGGCGTGGACCGAAACCCCGAACAGGCTCTGCGCGCGTTCTTTGGGTACGAGAAACGGCGCGGGGCCACATACATGCACTACGCGTATGGGGGCCTTTCGATGGAGGAGGCGGACCGCCAACAGGTGTTTGATGCCGATATTCCCGACCACGCGGGGGAGGGGTACGCAGGCGTGGCGCTGTCCGTCGTCGAGGCACTGCAAAACGGTGGACCGCTGTACACGGCGTTAAACGTCTCCAACGAAGGTGCGATTTCCGGGATGGCAGACGATGATGTGGTGGAAGTGAGTTGTCGGGTGGACAAAGACGGCGTGCATCCCCTGCCGATTGGCGAAGTGCCGACGATGCAGTTGCACCTAATGAAAACGATCAAGCTGTATGAACGGCTGACCGTGCAAGCCATCCGCGAACGCTCCCGCAAACGGGCGGTGGAGGCGTTGATGGTGCATCCGCTGGTGTTGTCGTATTCCCGTGCGAAGGCCTTGGTGGATGATTATTTGGCGGCCCATGCGCCGTATGTCGGCGAGTGGGGAGATTAGTCGGATTTGGGCGATGGTTAACGCTTGGGCGTTTCATCATCCGCGTGTTAAGGTTGTTTTTGTGCGGTGACAAACCAATTGTGGGGGATGCCCGGCATTTGCGTCGGGAGGATGGGCAAAGTCCAGCGGCCATAGTGGGCGTCGGGTTGCCCGGCCTGGGTGAGGGTGGCTTGCCAACCGAGGTCTGCAAGGTATTCGATGGGGTTGTCGAGGGTGCCGACCCAGGGGGCACCGGCGGAGGCTTGCATTTCGACCCAGGCCTGGGTGAGCGGGTGGGTGTATTCAGGTTTTTTCTCCTATATTCGGTATCCCCCAAAAAGGCTAAGAGGGATGTGACATTTGTCATTATCTTTAGATGACAGGTGTCTCAGGTTCCCTCCGCATGAGAGGTTAATATATGGATGGGAGCAAACCTTGTTTTCGTAAAGGAGGTTCAACATACTTGATATTTTTGAAACGTTCCTACCCCCATCGGTTATGAAACAGTGATTTTAATTGGTCGCTTATTGCAATTTTGTGATTGCATAAGATTACTGTGGAGCCAATAGCGAAACCGGCAAGCCTACCGGTTTTTAATTTTTTTTCATTATTCGCCTTAACCCCATCCGTTAAGACATCCGGTGTCATCTTGGCCTGGAAGGGTCAAGATGGCGTTTTGAAAAGGCGCTAAAAATGAATCGCAAACGTTTAACTATCCTGGTGGCCGCCATCACGCTCTCTTTTTTGCTTGTTGCGGCTACGCTGGCGACTGCATATAGCCAGCAGGCCTTGACCACTTCCCACCTTTCAACCGGCTCACTCAAAAGCCGTATCGCTTTGCAAAGCGAGAAGGACTCTTTTGTCGCTCATTTTTTGTCCGGTTTGTATCCGCCTTCCACCCGCCTGCCATCTGATACAGGGGCTTGGGATGGCAATGGGGTTCGTTACCCGCTAGTGTTGCAAAACGGGGGCAATTACCGAATGTGGTACACCGGCCTTGAATTCAATGGCCCCGGACGAGTCGGGATGGCGACCTCCCCAGATGGTATCAACTGGGCCAAATCCCCTCTCAACCCGATCCTTGACGTAGGGGCGCCGGGGGCGTGGGATGCGGATGGGTTGGAGGCCCCTTTTGTCATCCGCGAAGGCCCGACCACCTACAAAATGTGGTATAGCGGGTTCCCGGAGTGTGCCATTGGTTACGCCACCAGTAGCGATGGCGTTTCTTGGACCAAACATCCGGGCAATCCTGTGCTGACCCCCGGAACAGAAAGCTGGAATAATATGTGTGCCATCCATCCATATATTCTTTTTGAAGATGGCCTTTACAAGATGTGGTTGCTTTCAATTGGGGACGATGGGGGGGGACAAGTGCCCTACATAGCCTATGCAACTTCTGCCGATGGCATCACCTGGGATTGGGATGCCGCTAATCCGCTCATTACCCGAGATTGGGAAGGTTTTTTTTGGCGGCCTGATGTGCTCCATTTGGGGGGCACGTACCAGATGTGGTACAGTGCGTGGGACGGGGAAGCCCATACCTCTTACGCCACTTCGCCCGATGAAGTCACCTGGACGAAGTTCGGTGCGCCAGTACTGAGCGGGACCCCCGGTGCGTGGGACGAAGGCTTTGCCGCCGATCCTTTTGTGATTGAAGATGGGGGCGTCTTTACCATGTGGTATGACAGTAATACCCATATTGGCATGGTTACCTCGACGAATGGCATCACCTGGTCGAGTTCCCTGAATGATCCCGTGCTCTCCCCCGGGGAAGCCGGGGTGTACATCGATGTCAACTACGGCCACGATTGGGTAGAAGGGCGCACGCGGCCAAACGAAATGTTTGTCGTAACAGTAACCGATGGCGCGAATATCTATACCTCTACCGGACAGACAGACGACAACGGCTGGTTTGGCACGCATCAATGGCCCTGGACGCCCTACCAACCCTTCATGAATCCTGGCAATCAGGTTCAGGTTTCGGTCGGGGGTGGAAGTGCCGAGGTGAATCCCATCGGGACGATCAACGGCGCGTTGGACTTTGCCGCCGATACGGTATGGGGCACGGTTGACGCTCCGTGGTTTAACCCTGATTCCCTCACCGTGCGTTGTGAAGTATGGGTCGAAAATGGCCCTCCTGCCATCGACGTTGAAGGCGTGCCAGCCGATGGGGGCAGTTATTTTTGTGATTTCAGCACAGTGGGGTGGGACTTGCTACTCGGTCAGACGGTTGCTGTCCGTTATTTTGAACCCGACGGAGACTCGGTTATTAATATCATCGAGAACCCCTGGATGCGGGTTAATTACGGGCACGATTGGGTAGGTGGCACCTACGCGTTGGGGCACACCTTTTGGATCACCGTGACCGATAGCGGTGGGGATGTAAAGGCCACCGCGCAGGTCGAGACCCTACCCGGTGTGGGGTGGGGAAATGATGGTTTTGAAACTCGGGGTGAGGACTGGACCCCTTCACAACCAGACATCCAGCCGGATGACCGGGTCTATTTCCAAGCCGATGATGGGTATGCCAACCTCATGATCGTGGGGGATATAAGCGGGACCGTGGATGTCGAAAATGACAGTGTGGGAGGGCCGGTCTTTGCGCCTTGGTTTACCCAAACCTTGAATGTCGAATGTCATCCCTGGGGCGCACCTGGCCCCGCGCCGAGTAAAAACTCTTCGGCGGAACCGGATGGCACCTCGCCTTTCCTTTGCGCGTGGGACCCGTTAACCGAATGGGATCTCCTTCCCGGACAGGAGGTGGGCGTGATGTACATCGAGCCGGACCTGGATCGGGTCATTGCCCCCCTCCACGCCCCTGCCCCGGACGTACATCTGGAAAAGTGGGTCGAGGGCGTGGGGCAATCAATGCCCGGCGGCCCGGTTGTTTACACCCTCCGCTTCATCAACCACGGAGACGCGCCCGCCGCTACCATCTCCCTGACGGACACCCTCCCGATCAGTACCACTTACCTGACGGATACCAGTGGCGTTGCCCCCACCTTCGGCTCGGACTGGGTCGCGTGGGCTTTTGGCCCTTTGAATCCCGCACAGGAGATCCGCTTCAACCTCGTTTTGCTCAATACCGCGTCTCCCGGCGATGTTTTGCACAATGTGGCCGATCTCTCTGCCCCATTGGACCCCAACGGCTGGAACAACCACGCGGAGGCCGATGTCGTTGTTGTGGATGAATATCCCAATCTCTACATCAACAAACACCCGAACCCTGGTGATCCCACACCTGGACAAACCATGCTATGGGAAATCAACTACGGGAACAACGGCCCCGTTGCCAGTGGCCCCGTTACCTTGACTGATACCCTGCCTCTGAGCACCACCGTTGTTTCCTGGATCTCTGAAAATGGGTACGATCTCTGGACGGACCTCAGCGTTAGTGACGAGCAACTCATCCTCACTACGCCGTCCATCCCCGGTTATTGGAGCGACCGGATATTGCTCCACATCCTGCTTGACCCGGGCATCGCGATTGGTACGCAGTTAACCAACACCATCGCCATCACCACACCCAACGATTCTGACCCGAACGACAACTGGCATGTGCGCAATGATGTATGGACCAACGCCCCACACTGGAATGGGTATCTTAACAAAACGTTTGGGTGGGGCACCTTGATTCCAGGTGGGGAGGTGGACTACAACCTCCATGCCCGGAACCTGGGCAACATGCCCATTCACGCCTGGTTTACCGACACCTTGCCCGCCCATACGGAATTTGCCTACGCCTGGCTAAACATTGGCCCGTACAATTACCCCTTCCCACCCGATTACGTGGACAATCAAATCGCGGTGTGGGATTTGGGTATATTAGCACCTGGCGAGTGGCGAAATTTCTCCATTCACCTGAACATTGACGATGCGGCCCTTCCCGGCGATACCCTCACGAACTGTGCCGAAGTGGCACACAGTTTCCCCGAAGATTCCCCGGAAGACAATGTTTCTTGTGTCTCCAAACTCTTGACTGCCCCCGGCCCCAATTTGCAAATCGAAAAATCCTATCACTGGAACTGGGAAGGCCAGCTAAATTTCAGCATCGAATTTCGCAACATCGGCACCACCGCCCTTTACAGCGTCACCCTCACTGATACTTTACCCGCCGAAACCACCTTCAACGGGAACTGGTGGCACTGGTATTGGCAAAATATCGCATTCACCGATCTGGGCGATCACCTCGCTTGGACGATCAGCGAACTGCAACCCGGTCAATCCGCAGGCTTGTCCTTTGATCTGGACCTGAACGAGGGCGTGATAGATGTGCCGGGGCTGGCCTTCACCAACACGGTGGAAGCCCCCATCCCGGACGATGTCAACCCTGCCGACAACATCTCAACCGTCGTCCCCGTCACCGGCCCGGACATCTACGTCAACAAATGGCTCAGTGGCGGCTTGCCGCGTCCCGGTGAAGTTGTCACCTTCACCATCGAATTCGGCAACCAAAATACCTGGCCTTGGTGGGCAAACGGCCCCATCACCCTCACCGAAATTCTCCCGCCGGAAATGACCTTCATCACCGCCACCGTGCCGGGGGACCCGAACCAGGCCTGGCCGCCCACCGTCCTGCCGGGCGGCGAACTGGCTTGGGGCTGGGGGGATATGTGCCCTGGCTGTTGGTGGCAGTTTGACGTGGTGGTTCAGCTCTCCGAGACGGTCACCGCGTGGGAAATGCTCCCCAATCTGGTCGAGGTGTTCTCGGACAACCCCAATGATCTCGAATGGGATTACGGCAACAATGCGACAACGGCCCTCGTCACCATCCTGGACCCACAGTTTGCCATCGCAAAAGACTACGCCGGAGCCGGAATTGCTGGAATCCCGATCACCTACACCCTCGTAGTCACCAACACAGGCGGGTGGGCGGATACAGGCATTCTCGTTCACGATCTGCTCCCCGCGTACATTGCCTATACCGTAGGTGGTGATTATGATCCGCTCACCGGTTTCATCGCCTGGGAGATTCCAGCCCTGCAACCTGGCGAAAGTGCGGAAGTGGCCTTTAGCGGTGTCCTGGCCTGTACGCCGAACGTCAACGTGATGAACGACACCTATCAAGTCACTGGCTCCGACGAAGGGATCACCAGCCCGCTCGGCCTCCCCGTCGCCTTCGACATCGCCGCCCCGACGATGTTCGTCGCCTTCCAACTCACACCCAGTGCGATCCTGCCCGGCGAATCCGTTTCGTTCACCAGTCAAAGCACGACAAACGGAACCCCCATCGTAAGTTGGGAATGGGACTTTGGCGATGGCAGTCTCGGCTCAGGCGAGACCCTCACGCACGTTTACACCACCCCTGGCCTCTATGATGTCACCCTCACCATCACCGATGCGTGTGGGTTTACCCAAACGCTCGTCAGTACCGATGCCGTCACCGTGGCACAAACCCTGTTTGAGATGTTCTTACCCGTGATCATCACGAAGTAGTGCTGTTGCTTTTCCGGGTTGAAACAAAATCCTTGCTCATTGAAAAGCGTGAGGGTCAGAGGCCCTCACGCTTCTCTTTGCCGAAACCCCTCGTGGGTAAAAAATCTTTCAAGCAATAATGGAGACAAAATTATGCCGATATTTGACCATTTCGATTTCTTGGCCCCTTTTTACGAAACGTTTATCCCACCCAAAGCCCCGGAGGAGATGTGGGCACACGCTGACCTGCCTGCCACAGGCGCGTTGTTGGACGCGGGGGGCGGCACCGGACGTGTGGCCCAGTATATGCATGGCAAAGCCCACCCCGTCATCGTTGCAGACCTGTCGTGCAAAATGTTGGGAGAGGCGCGCCAAAAAGACGGCTTGCGCCCGGTGTGTTCGCATACCGAAAAGCTTCCGTTTCCCGATGGCGCGTTTGCCCGCATCATCATGGTGGATGCCTTGCATCACGTGGTCGATCAGCGTGCAACCACCGCCGAACTTTGGCGCACCCTCCAACCGGGGGGCCGCCTGGTCATCGAAGAACCCGACCTGCGGACCTTTGTCGTCAAATTGCTTGCCCTCGCCGAAAAACTGGCCCTGATGCGGAGCCATTTTCTCTCGCCGCCCCGCATCGCCGAATTGTTTCCCTATCCCAACGCCCGCGTCCGCGTGGAAACCGGGAAATTTAACGCCTGGGTGATTGTGGAAAAACTAAAACCCTAATTTTAAGAAACTTGACAAAATAAATTCCCGTTGTTATATTCTGAAAATTCTTGTGATAAATAACACATAATATCATGTCATATCCTCCTTCTCAACGTGAACAAATCATTTTGGATGAAGTCCAAAAATGGGGAAGCGTTTCCATCAAGAACCTTGCTGATAAATTAGGGGTGTCCGCCATGACGATTCACCGCGATGTGAACAAATTGGTCGAAGAAAGGGCTGTGGTCAAATCGCATGGTGAAGTGCTTCCTGTGAAGGTCAAATCGGACGACGAAGGGTGCGCGATGTGCCGAAAACCGATCTCAGATCGGACGGCATATTTGTTGATCTTGGCAAATGGCGAACAAAAACGGACTTGTTGTGCCCATTGTGGGCTGATGTTGCAGATGCAAATGGATGATGTCTGGCAACCGATGGCGACGGATTTTCTGCACGGGCATATCATCAGCGCCAGTCAAGCGTTTTTTGTGTTGCATAGCGATTTGTCCATCTGTTGTGTGCCCAGCGTGTTGAGCTTTGGGTCGGAGGCTGAGGCCGTTAAGTTTACGAAAGGCTTTGGGGGGACAGTGACAAAGATGGATCAAGTGATCCACCATTTTCAAACGATGGGAACTACACACGCCTGGCAGAAAAGCGGGTAGTTTCAAGTATAGGTTAAAAGGGAGAGGGTGCAATCTTTGTATCCTCTTATTTGTTGTCGCGTCTTCCTCTCCTTGTCTAAAGGCCGGAAGCAATCTTATTTTGGAAGGATGTAAAAGAAATGAAAAAAATCTTATGGATGACCTTTTTTGTTGTCTTATTGACAAGCGCGTGCAGTAGCCCCGCCGCTGGCCCACAAATCACCGTAGAGGGTGTGTGGGGGCGCAACTCGCCTAAAATGGCCTCGGCTGGCGCGTTTTATATGCAAATCAAAAATTCCGGTAGTGAAGCCGATCACCTGATCAGCGCTTCTTCTGAGGCTTGCGGCAATGTAGAGTTGCACGAGTCCTACATGTTGGAAGACGGCGCCATGGGCATGCGCCCCGTGGAAGGTGGCATGATTGAAATTTCCGCCGGAGGAACCGTAGAATTAAAAGTCGGTGGCCTACATGTGATGTGCCTGGATAAAGTGGCCGATTTCGAAATTGGCGACAAATATCCTTTGACCCTGGTTTTTGAAACCACGGGCGAAAAGATCGTGGAAGTCAGTATCCAAGAGGAACCCTAACCCTTTGGGTTGGGTGTCGCTGAACAGACCCTTGACGATTGCTGCCCTCTCCCTTTTGTGCGGTTTTGGGTCAAAAAAATGTTCGGCATATTTCCCGTCAAAAACGGAAGAGCCTAAAAAATCCAAGCGAGTAAATGATGAAATCTAAATATTTGTTGTTGATTGGTATTCTGGCGGGGTTATTCGGGGTCGCGGCAGGGGTGTATTTCTTTCGCCCTCGCACCTTTCATGGGATGGTGCTTCAATCGCCGGAGCTGGCGAACGATTTTTCCCTCAACGCGGCGAACGGGCGCACCGTTTCCCTGCGCGACTATCGAGGAAAGTTAGTCATGCTCTATTTTGGCTACACTTTCTGCCCCGACGTTTGCCCGGCGACGCTGGCGAACGTGGGAAAAGCCCTGGAGCAAATGGGCAAGCAGGCCGATGAAGTGCAATTCATCATGGTTTCGGTGGACCCAGAACGAGACACCCCCGAACAACTCGCCGAATACGTCGCGCATTTTCACCCGTCTTTTGTGGGGGTCACAGGGGAGCCGGATAAACTGGCCGAACTGGCCGCCCTCTATGGGATTTATTACCAAAAACACGAAGGGACCGCCGCGACCGGTTATCTCGTCGATCACACCGCGACGATAGCGGTGATTGACAAAGAGGGCTACCTTAAATTGGTGATGCCCTTTGGCCTGACCGCTGAGGAAATCGCGGGCGATCTTCGGAATTTGTTGCGGTAGGGGTGTCAGCGGCGTGCTGAGGGGCTGATCTGAATGGTATGAAGAGCCACCGCCGGATCGGGGAAATATTCCAGGCGTTGGGATTGCGCCAAAATTTCAAACCTTCCTTGGGTCACTTCCACCTTTGGGGCCTGCGTGTAGTGATATGCAGGAAGAAAGATCACGAGCGGGGCGCGGATCGCCGGATCGAGCCGGAATGTGAACCGGAACACGCGCGTGCGGAGGTCGAACGCGGTCTCAAGCGGCTGACCGGGGGTGCGGGCCGCGTATGGGCGGATGACTGCGGCCAGGGCGCGCCCCCCATCGTGGATCGCCCCCGTGCCCGTTTGCTGATCCCGGCTGAAGATGGACAAATCCTCGCCGTTCCACTGATCCCCGTGGGCGTTATCGTTATCGGCAGTGTAATTCCAAAGCGTGAAGTTGACGAAATTCGCCTCCATCGCCTGAAGGATGTCGTCCATCGCCTGCGCTTGTTTGGAAAAGTCCCCGTTTCGGTAGGCTTTTTGTTGGTGCATGTTGAAAGGGATGCCCGTTTCCCCGATCACGACCGGGGCCTCGCCCAGTTCGGCTTTGGCGCGCGCGACAAACTTGCCGATGATGTGGGCAAACGACTGCCGCCGATTTTTGTGTCCGATAGCGATTTTGGGGGGGACTTCGCCAGTGTCCACGCCCACCCACGGGAGATAAGCGTGCGAGGTCAATGTCAGGCCGTCGTACCAGTGCGGGGCAAACGCGACCCCGCGTGGGTCCGTTAACGAAAAGCCGGGCGGCCCCACGCGCATTTCCGCGGGTGGCGGGGAGAGGAAGATGATCGCATCCGCGTCCACCGTCCGAATTGCGCGGGCGTATTTTTCCATGAACGGGGCGAGGTATTCCTGATCGAAATTGACCGGTTTCCCGTTCACCACGCCGAAATAATCCGGTTTGAGCAGGCGGGGCGTCCCGGTCGCATCCATATCCCACACGCCCGCCGTTTTCCAAATTTCTTCGTAACCCGGTTTCCAGATCGAGATGCCGCCCTCGTTGAGCCGGGTGGGTTTCGTGCCGGGGAGAATTTGACTGGCTTTGTACTGCACGGTTTGGGGGTATCCCGCCGCGAGCAACATCCCCTGGTAGAGCGTGGGAATGGCCCCGTACGCGGCGGTTTTGCCCCCGACGACGTTCAAATCCGGGTAGCCGATCAGACCTTGCGAGGGTTCGTTGAGCGTGTCGTAGCCGAGGACATGCGGAAATTCTTGGAGACGGGCGGCCACTTGTTTGACCGATGCGAGGTAGTGGGTTTGAAGAAAATCCTGCACGGGCACGCCTTCGATTTTGAGGTCAGGGGCGAAGGTGTTGCCACCATAAAAGAGTGTGAACATCGTCGCGCAGGCGTATTTGCCGTAGTTGGAGGGCCAAAGCATTCGGGGAAACGGATCGCCGTGTTCCTGGTGCGTGAAGGCCACACCCGCCGCGTGAAATTTGGTGATGTCCATGCCGAGCAGGTCAAAAATCCAGCCGGGCGCGCCATCTCCGCCGGTGAAGCGGCTCCAGACATCTTGGTGGGGGTCAATGAATAGACAGAGGTCGTATTCAGCGGCTTTTTTGACGACGGCGTACACATAATCGAGGTAGGCTTCGTCATATTGCCCCGGCCCGGCGTGTTCGACCGCCTCCCAAGTGATGAGGAAACGGAGAAAGGTCAGCCCCCAGGTTTTGAGGCGGGTGAAGTGTTCGTCCGCCTCGGCGAGGGGGAAGGGGCGGCCCACGAACGAGACCTGGCGGTGATCGTAAAATCCAGTTTTGTTATAACTAGAGCCGTTGGGGTGGGTGGGGACTTTGGTGCTTCCGCCGAGGTTGACGCCGCGCAGATGGACGGTGCGCCCTTCGGGGTCGGTGAAGTGGTTGTGGCGGATGGTGAACATGGTTGAATCTTACTTCAAAAACAAGGTCTCCACCAGGAAACGGGGGATTTTAAACCAAAAATCTCCGAGAGAAGCCGAAAAATCGAAGGTACAATACAACCATGCCGCCCCTGACGCCCATCTTACAAAGCAAAATTTCTCCCCCCCCGCTCCCCGCGCGGACCCTGGTGCGCGACCGTATTGCCAAACTCCTTCTTGAGGCCCTGAACGCCCGGTTGACCATTCTCCAGGCTGGGGCGGGGTATGGAAAAAGTACCGCGCTCGCCTCGTTGGCGACCTATCCGGTCCCGGTGATCTGGTATCAGGTCGCCAAAGAGGACAACGATTTGATCGTTTTCCTGCTCCATTTGTGTCACGCGACCCGGCTGGCCTTGCCCGACGCGCAGGGTTTGCCGATCCCGGTTTTGGAATCGTGGGAAGCCACGCGTGACCCCTTCCCCTTGCGGGCGGTGGTGTACCAATACCTGAACGCCCTCAGCGCGCGGAACACCCCGGCGTTGTTAGTGCTGGACGATGCCCACCTCATCATCGAAAACACAGAAATTGCCCAGGTGCTGGATCAGATCATTGGCCTCGCGCCTTCCAACTTTCATGTTTTGCTCTCCTCCCGGCTGTTCATCACCCTCCCCAACCTCTCCCGGTGGCGAATGCGCGGGGAAGTCCTCATCCTTGATCAATCCGCCCTCGCCTTCACCCAAGAAGAAATCGCCACCCTCTTTGAGCGGCACTATCACTACGATTTGACCGAAGACGAGGCGGGGATTCTCTACAAAGCCACAGAAGGCTGGGCGATCACCCTGCAACTGATCTGGCAAAGCCTGCGGAGCGGCAGTATTACCTCCATTTCCGAAGAACTTTCCCGGCAGGACAAACCGCTCGAAAGCCTGTTTGAATTGCTCGCACAGGATGTCCTCGCCCTGCAACCCGACGATGTCCAACGGTTTCTGCGGGCCACCGCAGTCTTGCACGATCTGACCCCGGACGCGTGTAACGCCATCCTGAAAATCACCAACAGCGCGGCCATGCTCGCCTATCTCCGTCGCCAGGAATTTTTTGTCGTCAATGCCGAGACCCCCGGCGGGGAACCTGAAGACGCATCTCGTCTGCGGTACCACTTCATCTTTCATCGCTTCCTCCGCCAGCAGTCCACCGAGGCCGAGCGCCGGGAATGGCACACCCTCGCGGGGGAACATTTTCTCGCCCAGGATGATCACGCCGCCGCCATCTATCATTTTCTCCGCGCCGAGAATTTCACCGCCTCTGCCCGATTATTGGTGGACTACGGTAGTTCCCTCCTTTCCGCGGGGCGCCTCGATACGCTCGCTTCCTACCTCGACGCGCTTCCCCCGCTCACCCTCTCCCAACATCCGACCCTGCTCTTTTACCTGGGCGATCTGGCCCGGTTACGAAGCCGGTTTCAGGAAGCGTTGGGCTGGTATCAGCAAGCGGAAGCGCTTTGGCGGGAGAACAACCAACTGGAAGGCGTGGGACGTGCCCTGCGCGGGCAAGTGCGCGTCTACCTGGACACGGTCAACCCCAGCCGCGCGGAGGAACTGCTCCAACAATCTCTCCGCCTCAGCGATGGCACCGCCGACCGGGAAGCGCAAGCCCGCCTCCTCGAACTCCTCGCGGAAAACAAACTCAACGCGGGCAAACCCCTCGAAGCCGAACGCCTCCGCCAGCAAGCCCGCGCCCTCCTCCTCGAAGGCCCCTCGGACAACCAACTGCTCTACCGCGTCCTCCTCCGCACCGGACGTTTGGTGGAAGCCATTCAAAAACTTGAAATCCAGGCCGAGGTCGAACGTGCCTCGCCCATCCAAACCCCCCGCGCCCACCGGGAAACCCAACTCCTCCTCTCCATCCTGTACGCTTTTCGCGGCGAATCCGAAGCGGCCTACCGCACCGCGCGGGAAGGGATTCAGCGCGGGATGGATTTAAGCTCGCCGTTCATCACCGCGGTCGGGCACATGCGTCAGGGGCACGCGTTCATGCTGTTGGGCGAGGATCGGTACGAAGAGGCCCGCGTGGCCTTTGAGAAAACGATTGAACTCAGCAATCAGCTGGCCGTGCCTCGCCTGTGCGTGGAGGCGTATTGGGGGCTGTGCCGCGCGTATGGGTGCAAAGGGGATTTGGTCAACTCGGAAGAGGCCGCCCAGAAAGGGATCGAGATCGCCGCGCAAGCCGGGGATGAATGGATCGTGTCCCTGACTCGGCTCGCGATGGGGAATAGCCTGTTGTTCGCCGCCCGGTATGAGACCGCGGAAGAGTGGATCAACCGTGCCCGCCGGGGGTTTGAGGAGTGTACGGATCCGTTTGGGGTCGTCGTTTCTCAATTGATGCTTTGCTTGAGTTGGTTCCGGCAAGGTCAGCCCGCGCGAGTGGCGCAACTCCTGCCTGGGGTGCTGAAAACCTGTCAGCAACACGGGTATGACTTTCTCTTTACCCGTCCCACTCTGCTCGCCGTACCCGATGAGCGCCTGCTGACCCCTCTGCTGGTGCTCGCGCGGAATCAGGGGTGGGAATTCCGGTATGTTGATCAGCTTTTGCGAACGCTTGGCCTGCCAGACATCACCCTGCATCCCGGATATCAGGTGCGGGTGGTCACGTTGGGGGCGTTTCAAATCTGGTTGGGGACAACGCAGGTGCCCACGAACGCGTGGCTCCGGGCGGCGGCGCGGCAGTTGTGGCAGTTGCTCCTCACGCATTTTGATGCCCCGCTCGACCGGGAGCAGATATTTGAACACCTTTGGCCTGGCGTAGACCCCGAAGCGGCCCAACGCAATTTCAAGGTGGCGCTGAACACCCTGTACAAAGTGCTGGAACCCGACCGTCCACCGGGCGCGGACTCTGCGTTTATTTTGCGAGAAGGATCGGTGTACGCACTCCGTCCGGGGGCGGATTTGTGGCTGGATGCGCGCGAGTTTGCCCACCTCGTGCGGGAGGCGGAGAGCTTACTCCCTGCCCATCCGGGGAAGGCGATTCCCGTTTTCGAGCGGGCGCTGGCCCTCTATCAGGGGCCGTATATCCCCGAAGCGCGGTACGAAACCTGGGCGGCGGGGAAGCGCGAGCAGTTGGCGGTCGTTTTCCTGCAAGCGGCAGACCGGTTGTGCGAACTGTATCTGCAAACAGGGTGTCTCGAAGAGGTCATTTCGCTGGCGCACCGCATTTTGGGGGAAGACCGGTGTTGGGAGCGGGCGTACCAACATCTGATGCAAGCGTACCTGCGCCTGGGCGATCACGGGCAGGCCGCGCGCACCTACCACCGGTGCGTGGAGGCGTTGCGGGAGGAGTTGGAAGTGCCGCCGTCGGCGGAGACGGAGCAGTTGTATAAGACTCTGACGGAGCGAGGGTGAAGCGTATGTTTGTACACCCCACCTCTTCCCGCGAACGCTGGCTCACCATCAGCCTCGTTGCGATCACCGCGTTCGCAACCTTTGTACTTTACCTCGTATCTAACGCACAGGCCTCCGCAACCGACCCACTTTTCCAAACCATCCCCGCTCTCGAACAATTTGTTCTTGTGATGGCGGTGTATCCCATTAAGCTGGCTTATATGCTGTTGGCCTCTGTGGTTGTGCTCCTGCTGTGGAAGGAAACCACCCGGAGCTTATCGGCCTTGCGATGGGCGATGATCTTTTTTCTGATCGGGGAGTTGATCTGTTGGGTCAATATTGTGGCATTTTACGAGGAGAATCTTTTGCTGGAATACCTGCATAGTTGGGGGATGGTCGTATGCCTGGGGTTTCTGATCTTTGCGGTGTTGGAAGCGCTGGATAGTGCGGTGTTCCATTACAGCGCGCCGGAGGTCAAATGTGCGTTGGCGGGGGTATGCGGCAAGTGTGCGAAGTTTACGGACGTTCCCTGCGCGCTGGAACGGCTTTTCAAATGGACATTGCCCCTCGGCCTGTTGTTGGTTTGGATGCCGCTCACCGCGCCGATGGTTCCGGTTTCGTTCGATACGGTCGTGTTTGGGGTGGGGCGTAACCTGTCCCACTCGTTGGCGGTGCAATCGTATGAGATGCGGTACGCGCCGTGGACGAGTCTGCTGTTGATCGGGGCGGCGTGGCTGTTGGTGTTGGTCCGTGCCCGGCAAGGGGAGTCCTTGCGGCTCGCGAAGATTTTGCTTTCCGCGGGGGCCGGGCATCTCGCGTTCGCCTTTATGCGGCTGGCGTTTTTTGCGTTTTACCGCGACCATTTGGTGTGGTTCGTGTTTTGGGAAGAGTTCACCGAATTGATTTTGATCGGGAGTGTGCTGGTGATGCTGTGGGTGTTCCAACCTCAGCTTTGGACACGCTGGACAAAACTCTTGAGTCCCCTGTAACCTTCCTGTTACGTCTTTCTGCTATCTTAATCACGAAGGCCGTACCATGACAGAACCCACCCCCGAAATCAATTCTTTCGTAATTCGGTTTGTACATTCTGCTTTGGAAGAAAACCCCGCCCATCTTCGGGGCAGTATCCGCCACATCCAAAGCAACGAAGAAAAAACCTTTATCCTCTGGCAGGAGGCCGAACAATTCATCAAGCGGTACATTCCTCTCGATCAAATTTCCCCGCCTCAAATCTCTGAGGAAAATTAACCTAAATTTCAGGAGAAACTATGTCCACCGTTCCCACCCTCCCTGGCATCACCTCAAAAATGGTGCCCACCTCCCGCATTAACACGCATGTCCTCTTTAGTGGC
>JABWBV010000711.1 GCA_013359445.1 Anaerolineales bacterium
AAGCTCCACGTTATTTACGTGTACAGGGAAGAAAATTCCTAATCTCGACCCTGGCCGAGTAGTTTCTACCGGGTGGTTACTGAAGAAGTAGGGCGGTCAGCCACAGCCCAAAACAGATCAATGCAGGCTCAACCATCGCCTGCCGAATTTCACGCCCGTCCGTCAAATTTCCAATAAAGTTCGTCAACGCATAGGACGGCCCAAGCAAGGCCAGCCCAAAGCCTATTGGCGTTAACGCCCAATAATGAAAAGCAACCGTCATCTGCCCACTGATGATCGCGATCACAAACGCGGCATAAAAAGCCATGCGGGCATTTTCTGGTGAAAAATTGTCTTGAAGATTCAGCCGCAGATAGATATATCTCAGGCTGATCGCCCCCGCGGACAAAGCCAGGGGCGGCATCAAAAAAACTAACCGCAAATCATTGTTTTTGAGCGTGATCGCCAATACCAAAAACAACGCAAAAGACAGCGCCGTTAACCCCGCAACGGACAACGGATAACTGAGATCATTCGCATCTACAACTACATATTCAGCCAAAAGGACAAGCAATAGTAACCCTGCTCCAATCAGAAAAACAATCCCCCAAAGCACCCCTGGCGGCAGAGAATTTAAAATCTCACCCAGTACCAACGCCATAAGGCCCGGCACAAACCAGTGCTGGATCGTACTACGTTCGTGCAAGGCTGGGTGTTGACGAATGAGCCAATCTGCCCCGGACGCAGTCAACCCAGCCACCAAAATCGAAACCACCGTATTGGCATTCAAAATCACCTCAAAATACACCCCCCACACCTCAATCCCCCACGTCCGCACAGGCAAATCCACAAATCGACTCATTGCATACGCAAGCAACGTGGTTGCGGCCAGTGCACTGATCCGGTCAAAATTTGGGAAATGTTGGACTTTCATTCCCGGCATTTTACCCTAAGAATATCCCGAAACAACTGTGTTATCATTCCCAATCCCTCCTTTCCCTCCCCCATCCCCTCCCCAGGTTTTTTTCATGTCCACTCCCCAAACCCTTGCCGAAACCATTCTCCAAAACGTCGAAAAAGTCATCGTCGGAAAGCGTGAAAGCATCGAGCTTCTGCTGGCCGCGTTATTTGTAGAAGGCCATGTCCTGCTCGAAGATGTGCCCGGTGTAGGAAAAACCATGCTCGCGCGGGCGTTAGCCACCAGTCTGGCAAGCGACTTCAAACGCCTGCAATGCACCCCCGATCTCCTCCCCAACGATGTAGTGGGCGTCTCGATTTTCAACCAACAAACCAACGATTTTGAATTCCGCCCCGGCCCGGTCTTTGTCAACATCCTGCTCGCAGACGAAATCAACCGCGCCACGCCCCGTACCCAGTCCGCCTTACTCGAAGCCATGCAAGAGCAACAAGTGACCGTGGAAGGTGTCTCCCGCCAACTTCCTCGCCCCTTCCTCGTGATGGCCACCCAAAACCCCATCGAATACGAAGGCACCTTCCCCCTCCCCGAAGCGCAACTGGACCGCTTCCTCTTACGCCTTTCCCTGGGGTACCCATCACCCGCCGACGAAAAGACCATCATGCTCAACCTACGGCGCACCCACCCGATCAATGCTCTGCAAGCCGTCGCCTCCACGGCTGATCTGCTCGCCATGCAAGAAACGGTCTGGAACGTCCACGTAGACGAAACCCTGCAAGATTACATTGTCGCCCTTGTCGTCGCCACCCGCCAACACCCGGACCTCGCGTTGGGCATCAGCCCGCGCGGGAGCCTCGGCCTATACAAAACCGCACAAGCCCTCGCCGCCCTCCGCGGACGCGACCACGTCCTCCCCGATGACCTCAAATACCTCGTCCCGTATATTTTCACCCACCGCCTCATTGTCCGTCCCGAAGCCGAACTCCGCGGGCGCACTGCGGCAGGCATCCTCAAAGACATTGTCGCCAGTACAGAATTAAAAATGGCATAAGAAAATCGACATAATCACCCCCACCTCCATCCCCCGCCCCCCATGTCCGACTTCTTCCTTCCCCTCCTACTCCTCCTGATTGCCCTGGCAATTTTCACGCAGGATGGCTTTACGATCACGCTCATTTACCTGTTTGCGGGCGTGTACGCGTTGGGGAGTTGGTGGAGTCGCAAGGCTTTGGAAGCGATTCAATTTACGCGCACGTACCAGGATCGGGTGTTTCCCGGCGAAAATATCCCGGTGCGATTGGAATTTACCAATCAGAGCTGGCTTCCCGTTGTCTGGATGCAGATCAGCGATGGGATTCCGGTGGACCTCGCGCAGGGGAACGTGTTTCGTCAGATTGCCCACATCCCGCCCAAAGGGAAGGCGGTTTTTGAATATATGCTCTTTGCCCGCAAACGTGGTTACTACCGCGTTGGCCCCTTGAACGTGCAATCCGGGGATGTGTTGGGCCTGATCGATGACCTGTCCCGCGAGGGGCCGGGCGGCGATCTGATCGTCTACCCGCGCGTCATCCCGTTAACGCAAGTGCGCCTGCCCTCGCGGTCGCCCCTTGGCACCTTGCGGCACACCCAACCGATCTTTGAAGACCCCACGCGCGTGATCGGAAAACGCGATTATGTCGCCGGGGACTCGCTCCGCCGCGTGGATTGGAAAGCGACCGCCGCCACCCGCCGTTTGCAGGTGAAAGTGTTTGAGCCTTCCATCGCGCTGGAAACGGCTATTTTTCTCAACCTCAACCGGGAAGATTATCTGCTTCGTTATCAACACGAAGCAACCGAGTTGGGCATCATCGTGGCGGCTTCGCTGGCCACCTGGTTGGCAGGGAAAAAACAACCGGTGGGCCTGCTCACGAATGGCCTCGATCCCTTATCGGGAGGGGGAGTGGCCCGGCCTATTCCCCCCCGCGCGGGCCGGGGACAAAGCACCCGGGTGTTGGAACTGTTGGCGCGGGTGAAAGCGGGGGAAGGGTTGGCGTTCATCGATCTGATTCAACAAGCGCGGGTCAACCTGTCGTGGGGTACGACATTGGTTTTCATCACGGCCTCGGCGGACGAGAAATTTTTCGATGAAGTGTTCCGCGCCCACCGCGCGGGCTTGAGTGCGGTCCTGATCCTCTGCGGCCC
>JABWBV010000086.1 GCA_013359445.1 Anaerolineales bacterium
AACTTCGGCTGCGGCTCCTCGCGCGAGCACGCGCCCTGGGCGCTCCTCGATTACGGCTTCCAGGCCGTCGTGAGCACGGAGATCGCGGACATCTTCCGCAACAACTCCCTCAAGAACGGCCTCGTGCCGGTGATCGTGGACGAGCCGACGAGTGGGGTGGACCCCTCGGCGCGGCGGGCGTTTTGGGATTTGATTTATGAGTTGTCGGCGCAAGGGGTGACGATTTTTGTGACGACGCATTACATGGATGAGGCGGAGTATTGCGGGCGGGTGGGGATTATGCGGGAGGGAAAATTGTTGGCTTTGGATACCCCTTCGGCGTTGAAGGCGAGTGCGCTCCCGGGCCTGGCGTGGGAGGTGTTTGCGGAGCCGTTGTTGCCAGCCCTGGCCGTGTTGGAGGGGTTAACAGGGGTGATCCGCGCGGGGTTGATGAGCGATCACTTAAATGCGATTACGACGAAAGACCTGACCGCCGAGCAGGTGCAAGGGGCTTTGCGGGCGCAGGGGTTTGCGGAGGCGCGGGCCTCTCAAACCGAGGCGACGTTGGAAGATGTGTTTTTGGCGTTGGCGGCGAAGGGGAGTTGAGGGATTTTACCTTTCATTTTTCCGGAAAAAAAAGCGTTCTTTGCGCCAGCGCAAAGAACGCTTTTTTATTTTCCATTAATATTGCGTGAAAATCATCACCAATGTAATTACTCACGCTCAAAGGGGTGAAGCTCGAAAAAAAGGAAGCGAGGGGGCATGTACATCCCCCTCGCTTCCTTTTTTCGAGCCTACGCTTGGGCCGTAGTTATGCACCAAGATTTGGATGAGGTTGTTTTATGAAATTACCTGTATTAATCAGTTTGCTTGCCTTGATCATTGTTGCGGCGGTGGGGATGTATGTCAGCGATTTTGCGGTGTATTTGGGCAATGATCCGACGGCGTGTAATAACTGTCATGTGATGGATTCGGCCTATGAGGGCTGGTTCCACGCTCCCCATTCGAAGTGGGCGACGTGTAACGACTGTCACACCCCGCACGAACCGGTGGCAAAGTACGTGGTCAAAGCCCAGTCGGGCTACCATCATGTTTCGGCCTTTATTTTAGGCGATATTCCCGATGCAATTCGGGCAAAAGAGACCTCGCGAGAGATTGTGCAGGAGAATTGCATTCGTTGCCACGAAACGACGGTCGAGGCCATTGCCGATGGGCAAATGGACGCGGAGCGGTATTGTTTTGAATGTCACCGAGACATCGCCCACGGCGAACGCGGGGTTTCTATCCTTCCCTATCAGGATAAAACCAAAGTTGAAAAATAATCTCTTGAACAAGGAGCCTCACACCTTTATGAAAAACAAACTTTCTTCTACCGTAATTTTGACAGGCATTATCTTACTGCTTGCCGCAACACTGGTGGCGACGTTTGCCTACCTCGGCAATCAAAAACCCCAAACGCGCGGGATCGCGCCCCTGATCGACATCGCCGCCCTGGAACCAGACTCCAGCCTGTGGGGACAAAATTTCCCCAATCAATATTCCACCTACCTGCAAACGTTAACGAACAATGCCCGCACGAATTACGGCGGCTCGGAACCGTTCTCCAAACTGGAAGCGGACCCACGCCTGGTGCAGTTGTTCGCGGGCTACGGGTTCAGCAAAGATTACAACGAAGAACGCGGCCACGCCAACGCGCTGACTGACGTACAAGCGACCCTGCGCGTGAACGAAAAAACTCCTGGCACCTGCTATTCCTGCAAAGCGGCCACCAATCCCAAACTATGGAATGAAATGGGTCTCGAAACGTTCGACTCCACCCCCTTCGCCGATATGACCCAACACATGACCGACCCCATCGGGTGCGCCAACTGTCACGACGCCGAAACGATGGAACTCGTCGTGACCAATCCCTCGTTGGACATCGCCCTCAAAGCCCAGGGCATTGACTGGACCACCCTCTCTCGCCAGGAAATGCGAACGTTGGTCTGCGCGAACTGCCATGTCGAATACTACTTTGCCGGGGATCAAAAAATCCTGACCTTCCCCTGGACGGGAGGCACCACCATCGAAGCCATTTCGCAGTACTATATTGATGTCGGTTTCAAAGACTGGGACCACCCCGAATCGGGTGCGCCCATGATCAAGATGCAACACCCCGAATATGAGTTTTACACTGCTGACAGCACCCACTTTAACGCAGGCGTTGCCTGCGCCGATTGCCACATGCCTTACACACGAGATGGCTCGGCCAAATTTTCAAACCACAACGTGCAAAGCCCTCTCCTCAATGCTCAGGCGGCCTGCGGCGCGTGTCACACCGATGTGGATTACGTGGTGGATCGGGTGAACATTATTCAAGATACCGTGTGGGCCACGATGGAAACCACAGAAGATGCCCTGGTTGCGGCCATTGACACCATCGAAGCCGCCGCCGCGACCCCAGGCGTGGATGAAACCCTCCTGGCCGAAGCCCGCGACTTCCACCGGGAAGCCCAACTGCGCTGGGATTTCATCGCCGCCGAAAATAGCATGGGGTTCCACAACCCCGAAGAAGCCCTCCGCATTTTGGCTGATGCCATCAACCTGGCGTACCAGGGGCAATTGAAAGCTCTTGAAGCGGCAGGGGGCACGGTAGATATTCAAACCAGTCAACAATAGAAAAGTCATTTCCTTCAAAACAAATGGCGCGCTCCTCACGAGCGCGCCATTTGTTTTGAGTACAATAGAGCAATGACCCAAACCCGCGCCACCCAAATCATCCAAACAATCTCTGCCTGGAATGCCTCCCTCCCTCCCGAGGTTCGCCAACAGAAATATGCCAAAATGGCAGTCTCGCCCTTTGCTTTCTATCGGGGGACAAACCATTTGTACTGGCAGGCTTTTGCCGGAGAGGCGCGCCTCGCGCGGTTTGGGGGGGTGTCCACATGGTTGCAGGGCGATTTGCACGCGGAGAATTTTGGGGCTTTCACCAACGACGAGGGGCGGGTAGTGTATTCGGTCAACGATTTCGATGAGGCGTTTTTCGGCGATTATCAGTACGATGTCTGGCGGATGGCGATCAGTTTGGGGCTGGGGGAAAATGTACGAGAAAAGGAGCAGGCCAGAGTCGTGGCGACGTTTGCCGAAAATTATCTGGAAACATTGGGGCTTTGGCGCGCCCACGAGAAATTGGAGACAGAGTTCAGCAAAAAAAATACGCGAGGAAAACTAAAAAAATTTCTAAAAGAGGTGGAAAAAGAAAACAGCCGTGCCAAATTGTTGGAGAAGTGGACGATTCCGGGCGGGGGGCGGTTCGACCTGACAAATGACGAACTCGATCCGGTGCCTGATCCTCGGCGGGATGAGATTCTCGCGGCCCTGCCGGGGTATCTGCTAACGCTTTCCGGGGCAGGAAACACGTTCAGCGTCGATCATCTGCATGTCAAAGACCTCGCTGTCCGCCTGAACGCTGGCACTGGCTCGTTCGGCACGCCGCGCTACTATCTGCTGGTCGAGGGCAAAAGCGGCTTACCCCAAGACGACGTGATTCTGGATGTCAAACGCCAAACGAAACCCTCCGCTTATGCCTTTTTGCCCGCCGCGGAACGGGGGTTGTACGACCGGTTGTTTGTTCACGACGCCCACCGCGCGGTGATTGCCTACCGTGCGATGACGCACAACACGGACGATTATTTGGGCTGGATGCGATTGTCGGATGGGAGTTACCTGGTTCGGGAGCGGACGTTTGTTAAGGAGGCTTTTCCGCTGGATGCGTTGAAAGATGAGGAGGACTTTCGCGAAATGGCCGGGCAGTGGGGGGGCATTCTTGCGTCGGTCCATGCTCAGGCGGCGCGGTTGCCCGGCGCGAGGCGCGAGGTGGCGTTCGCACAACGGGTCGTGGACACAGTGGGCAAGAATCGGAAGGCGTTCGTTAGGTTGGTGGAGGAGCTTGGGGGGTATGCGTGGCAGGTTCGAACAGATTGGGCGGCGTTTGAGAGGTTTATTCGTTAACTTTTTTCGGGTTTTGCAGACGATGAGTGGTTGGGTAGGGGGGAGGTGAAATGACTGGCATTAATCCTGTGCATTAACAATTGTTAAAAATTTCTAGTATCTTTCTACTACACTTGTTTTGTTGACTTACGGGCAGGCAATTTTATAATCAAGGTGTTCACCAAATTAAATAAAAAATTATCTTAAAGGCTCCTCAGTAGAGGTTTCATTGAAGATAAGGGTGGTTGCTCCCTCACTCATTGATGAAAACTAAATAATTCAGGTTTACCCGCATGAATGGGATGTGAATCCCGCGAAAAATGGTAGAGTGAAAAATAATTATGTTGAATTTCGCGTGCGGTGAAATTCAGCATCATATGGCGCAAATCAGTTAACTTTGAGTGCTTTTTGGGTCTGTTGCTGAATCATAACCCTAAATACCTATATGTTGATTTCGGTGAGATGCTGTATATTATTGACCGTTCACCGTTCAGTGCCTGAGGGCACATATTCAGTAGCATTGTTAGGCCAAGGCTTGAGCGTCCAAAAAGAAAAAATGCTTAACTTAAGTTGCTACCCCAAAAGCCAAGTTTTCTTCCAAAAAACGAAAGAGACCTGTTGAGTTGACCCTTTTTATTATCATATCTGTGGTCTAGTGGTGACTTGGTTTTTGCTCGTTACCTGAGACAGTTGGGATTTCTCTTTGGGGTATAGCTGTTCAAAAAATGGAATAAAGGGGTGAAATTTTCGCTCAAAATGACTCAATCTGCACAATTCTGTGTCAGAAGGGCGGAGCGTGCCTGTTCCTTGTGGCTTTATTTTTGAAAAATTTATTATTATGAAACAAATTGTGATTCAATCTCCACTTCAACAAAAAAAAACCGAGAATCTTAAATTTATTCCGACCCATCTTCAATGGCGGTATCTTACATTTGTTCTGTTAGTTGGCGATTTGCTCTTGCTTGGGCTGGCATTTCGCCTGGCGTATTTTATTCGTTTTGAAACTGGGCTAACGATCTTTCAGGAAGAGGCTTTTGACTCGGAGCCTTTTTATCAGCGGCTGGTGATGGTATTAATTCCTTTGTGGCTCGTTATCTTGGGGTTGGGGGGAGCCTATGATCGAAAGAAATTATTGGTTGGAACCCAGGAATATTCGACGATTTTTAATTCGGCGGCGCTTGGAACGTTATTAATTATTGCGTTTAGTTTTATTTATCCAGATTTTATCTTGTCTCGTGGTTGGCTTTTTATCGCCTGGGGTTTGGTCTTCTTTCTTCCAGCCGCTGGCCGTTTTTTGTTGCGTCGGTTTGTTTATTTGTTGCGGCGAGAGGGCTATTTTGTTTCAAATGCGATTATTGTCGGGGCGAATAATGAAGGAATTTCATTAGCTTCACAATTTAAACATCGGGTTAGTTCGGGGTTAGTGATTCGAGGTTTCATTGATAAAAAAATTCCTGTGGGGAAATTTGTGCATGAAGATTTGAAAATTCTGGGCGATCTGGATCAAATTGATGATGTGATTGAGCAGTATAAAATTGAAGAGATTATTTTGGCGAGCAGTGCTATTTCGACTCGTGATAAAGTGATGGAGATTTTCCAAAAATATGGGGTGGCCAGCAATGTGAATGTGCGGTTGTCTTCTGGTTTGTATGAAATTATTACTACGGGACTTTCGGTTCAGGAAATTGGTTCTGTTCCGATGTTTTCGATTAATCAGGTTAGATTGACGGGAATCGATGTTTTTCTGAAGGCAATGCTGGATTATTGCATCACCATCCCGGGTTTGTTGGCGATTTCGCCTTTCTTTTTGTTTTTGCTTGTAGCGATCAAACTTGACTCTCCTGGCCCAGCAATTCACCGACGTCGGGTTATGGGGGTAAACGGAGAACAGTTTGATGCCTTTAAATTTCGAACTATGTATGTGAATGGGGATGAAATATTAGCGCAACACCCTGAATTGAAAGCTGAACTGGAACAAAATCATAAGTTGAAAAATGATCCACGGATTACTCGAATAGGTCATTTTTTGCGAAAAACCAGTCTCGACGAATTACCGCAGTTGCTAAACGTGTTAAAACGAGATATGTCTCTGGTTGGCCCACGGATTATTGCGCCTGATGAAATGAAGAAATATAGCAAATGGGATATTAACTTACTGACTGTTCATCCTGGGATCACAGGGCTTTGGCAGGTGAGTGGTCGTTCTGATTTATCGTATAAAGAACGGGTCAATTTGGATATGTACTATATTCGAAACTGGAGTATCTGGCTTGACTTACAAATTTTATTCCAAACAATCCCTGTGGTTCTCAAAGGCACTGGTGCATATTAATACTTCGATTTTATAAATTATGATAGTTATTCAAACCCCTTTACGAATTAGTTTTTTTGGCGGCGGAACAGATTTTCCCGGCTATTTTCTTGAAAATGGTGGGTGTGTCTTGAGTTCAGCTATTGATAAGTATATTTTTGTCACGATCAAAAAACGGTTTGACAAGAAATTGCGCGTTGGTTATACGAGAACGGAAATGGTGGATGATGTCTCCGAAATCGATCATGAACTTATTCGCGAATCAATGAAGATTACTGGGATTCGGGATGGCGTGGAAATTACCACGATGGGGGATATTCCTTCTGAAGGCTCAGGCTTAGGATCATCGAGTACAGTGACCGTCGGCGCTTTACATTCCATGCACACTTTACACGGAGAAATGGTCTCATCTGAGTGTTTGGCGCGGCAAGCGTGTGAAGTGGAGATTGATCGACTTGGGAAACCCATTGGAATTCAAGATCAATATATTGCGGCATTTGGGGGGTTGCGATTTAGGGAGTTTGGTACGAACGGGGAGGTACATACAGAAAAAATTGAACTCAGTTCAGATAATCGACGGCGGTTAGAAGAAAATTTGTTGTTGTTTTATACAGGGACAACCCGACGCGCGGATACGATCTTAACGGAACAGAAGCATAATATTCAAGATCGCAAGGCGGTGTTGAATCAGATGAAACAAATTGCCTATGATGCCCGTGCCCAATTGTTGGCAGGCAAAGTTGATGCTATTGGCGAGTTATTAGATGTCAGTTGGCAATTAAAAAAACAATTAGCATCCAACATTAGTAATAGCACCATTGATGAAGCGTATGAAAATGCTAAAGCCGCAGGAGCGATTGGCGGAAAAGTGACGGGAGCTGGAGGGGGCGGGTTTTTATTATTTTATTGTCACCCTGTACACCAGGATAAATTACGCGCCGCTCTGCATGGATTAAGTGAGTTACCCTTTCGCTTGGAAGCGAATGGTTCAAAAGTAATTTTTAATTATTCTCGATAAACCTTGGAAAAATGATATGAATCCTGTTCAAACTTATTTCACAGACTTAAAGGCGACCCTCGATCAAATCTCCGAGGCTGTGGTGGAAGAGATTATCGCTCTTCTGCACAAGGCTCGCGCTGAAAAAAAACAAATCTTTATCATGGGAAATGGGGGAAGTGCTTCGACGGCCTCTCATTTTGTCTGTGATTTAGCGAAAAACACGCGCCACCCGAACTGGCCGAATTTTCGTGTCATTGGACTGGCTGATAATATGGCCATTTTGTCGGCTTATGCCAATGACGAAGGTTATGAAAATGTTTTTGTTCAACAAATGGCCAGTTTTATTGAACCCGATGATATTGTGATTGGGATTTCTACAAGTGGAAATTCGCCCAATGTGATTAAGGCGATTGAGTATGCAAACGAAAAGCAGGCCATCACGATTGGTTTTACGGGCTTTACTGCGGGTAAATTGGGAAATTTGGCGAAAATTCATTTACACGTCCCTAGCCATTGTATTGAACACGTAGAAGATATTCACTTAATGTTAGAACATTTAATTTGTAAGGTTTTAAGAGAAAAAGTATACGCTGACCACCCTGCTTGAAAGAAAAAAATAGTTAACGGTTCAGGCTTATTGAGGATACTTCCCGAAAAAAGGGTACATCCCCCTTACATCCTTTTTTCGGGCTAATCTCTACCCTGCGTATTTCAAAAATTGTTTGCTTACGGAGTTGTAGGGCCAAGTAGGTCTTCTAAAGCCTCGGTTAAGGTGTTGTAAATTGAATATTCCTTCAAGGCGTCGGGGGGGGCGTGCTGTTCTTGAACCGCACCGCGTCCTGTTCGGACCAGGGCTACCTGGCGAACTCCGGCGAATTGTCCAGCTAAAAGGTCCGAGAAAGCGTCTCCAATCATAATAGATTGAGATAAATCAAGCGAAAGTTCATTCGCGGCCTGGAGTAACAAACCAGGTTGTGGTTTTCGACAGGTACAGTGATCCTCAGGTTTGTGGGGACACATAAAAACTCCATCTACTCGTCCCCCTGACTGCACAATGGCTTCGATCAATTGTGTGTTGATGGAATGTGCCTGTTCAATTGTGATAATTCCCCGGCCTACGGCAGATTGATTGGTCACAATAATGATGGCATACCCACTGTTGCGATACTTTGCCAGTGTGGCAATCGCCTGATCGAAAAGCTGAACATCATTCCAAGTACGAACATAATTTGGACAATTTTCAATGATGACACCATCACGGTCTAAAAATATTGCTGGGTGCATAAAATATTCTGTAGGAAATGAAGTGTCCCAACTGGGGACACATTAGGTTATGGAGCAAGTTAAATTATATTTAAGTCGCCAGGCTAGTAGTGTTGGGCGATATATCTTAGAGCAAACGCTCTATTTGTTGATTGGTTGGATTCCAACGATTATTGGGGTGGGGATAAGGGCAATTTTTTATCGACTGATTCTGAAGATGAATGGGTTGGCCGCGATTGAAAATGGGGTTCGTTTGCGTTTTGCGAATTATATTCATTTAGCGCAAGGGGTTTACTTAGACCAGGGAACCTATCTCCATGCTTGTCCAAATGGAATTGAGATTGGGAAAGGAAGTATTGTGATGCATGGGGCCGTGCTCCATGTTTATAATTTCCGGAATATGCCTCACTCGGGGATCAAGATTGGTCAGGATAGTTTGGTGGGGGAATATACAGTGATCCGGGGTCAGGGAGGAATCACGATTGGGGATCGAGTTTATACTTCGCCATTTACACAAATTATTGCCGTCAATCACATTTTTGATGATCCTGCTCGGCCATTTATTGAGCAAGGGATTACAGCGAAAGGGATTGTGATTGAGGATGATGTGTGGATTGGTGCCAGCGCCATTATAACGGACGGCGTTCGGATTGGTAAAGGCGCAGTGATTGCCGCAGGTGCAGTGGTGACATCAGATGTTGCCCCGCATACGGTGGTCGCTGGGGTGCCAGGCCGCGTGATCCGAAATATTCAGGATCAGCCCATTGTGAGAAAAAATCAAACAGTTTATTTTTAAGTTTATGGAGTAATTTTTGTGACCACATTATCTATTGTTATCCCTGCATATAATGAAGAAGGCGGTATTGCGAATATCGCTAACCGTGTTTTGTCGGTGAAGGCCGATCTGGCAAAAGTAGGCGTCAATCATCTTGAACTCCTGGTTGTCGATGACGGTTCGCGCGATAAGACGGCTGAAATTACGAGCAAGATCGAAGGTGTGCGTTTGATTCGGCATCCCAAAAATAAGGGATATGGTGCGGCGTTAAAAACGGGTTTTTCGCAAGCCACTGGGGAATTGATCGGCTTTTTGGACGCAGATGGCACGTATCCTCCCGAATACTTTCCCCAACTTTGTACAGCGGCTTTTAATGGGGGTGAATTGGTGATCGGTTCTCGGATGGCTGGGGTTGAAAGTAAAATGCCGATCACACGAAGAATTGGGAATATCTTTTTTGCTAATTTATTAAGTATTGTCGGACGTCAGCGCGTTTCTGATAGTGCGAGTGGGATGCGTGTCTTCAAAAGGGAAATTTTGGATCGTATTTATCCCTTACCCGATGGTCTTAACCTGACGCCAGTCATGAGTACGCGGGCTATCCATGAAGAAATTAAGATGGTTGAAGTTCCCATCCCATATAGTGAACGGGTTGGACGTTCTAAATTGAGCATCGTGCGTGATGGGTCGATCTTTTTACAGTCTATTGTGTGGACGGCTCTGACTTATAACCCGGTCAGGATTCTTGGCTTGTTGGGTTTGGGGGGGATGGCTTTTACTCTTTTGGTAGGTCTCTATCTGATTATCGCACGCTCCAGTGGGGTAACAACATTAGATCCGTGGGGAATAGCCGCTGTGTTTTGGGCGGTGGTGTCAGGAGTTACAGGGGTAAGCGTTTTTGCATTAGGTGCAACCTTTAACTACCTGGTTTCTTTATTTTATAAACAACCCATTCGACAAGGTTTGTTCGGGAAGCCAATCCTCAATCCTTCTTTAGAATATTATTTTGGATGGATTGGGTTGGGCGTTTCTCTTGTTGGTGCAGGGATTGCCATAACGACGATTGTTCTTGGGTTCCAGGGGTGGGAAATTGGGCGTTTGTGGTTATATTTCTTGGGTAGTGCAATGTTTATTCTCGTTGGAGTACAATTGGTTATTTACTGGGTCTTGATGCGTGTCTTGGAAGAATTGAATCAACGAGATGAATTTATCAAAAAAGATCTTGGTGTTGCATAAATATTTGGGGCTCTACCGGGATTAACGGGACAGAAACCCGAATTCTTGTAGGTGAAGGGGATGTACATCCCCTTCACCTACAAGAATTCGGCACTTTTCCCGTCAACAACGGAAGAGCCATATTTGCTCTCAGATCAGTTTTTCGAGACTGATCTAGAAAACGAGGTGTTACTATGGCAGAAGAATTGTTTGATCTAAAAGAAAATTTGGGAACCCGACGGCTCCCAAAATTACGAATGGCTAGTTTTCCGAATGCGGATGAAATTGTGCGCCAGGGATTGCTTGAAGCTCCCCGGTCTGCAGAAGCAGTGGATATTATGCTGGTTAATCCCCCTACACCGGACGGTGGCTATTGGATTCGAACCCAGCATCGTGTTGGGCGCCGGACCCGCGAAAATATGATCTGGCCGCAGGTATCGCTTGCACAAATGGCCGCTTTGCTCCATCCTGTTTACAAAGTAAAAGTTGTCGATGCAAATGCAGAACGGATGGGATGGCCGGAGTTTTCAAAACTCATTGATAAATACGAACCTAAATATTACATGACCCAGGTTACTGCGCCAACGCTGGAAAATGATATTTATGGGTGTTTTCTGGCAAAAGCACGCGGTGCGAAAACGATTGCCTTTGGTACGCATGTGACTCCGATTCCAAAAGAGTCGTTGCGCCCCTTCCCTAGTTTGGACTTCGTTTTGGTTGGAGAACCAGACTTGACCATTCGGGATTTAATGGATCATTTGGAAGGTAAATTTGATCAGCGCTCTCCTGAAATATTAAAATTATTTAGTGACCATGATCCTCTGTACAAACCATCCCTTCGCGAAGATGGTTCTGTGGATATGTTCGGGATCAAAGGGTTGGCCTGGCGTAATGGGGAAGAGATAGTTGTCAATTTTCCTCGTCCTTTTATCAAAGACTTGAACGATATGCCAATTCCGATGCACGAATTGTTGCCGTTTAAGTCCTATCGAATGCCTTTGATCAAAGGTCCCTTTACTTTTATTGTGACCAGCCGAGGGTGCCCTGCTGGGTGTACTTATTGTATTAAGCATGTCAGTTATCAGTTTTCCACACGTATTCGTTCTCCAGAACTGATCATGGAAGAGTTATGGAAACTGAAGAAGATGGGGCTGAATAACATTCACATGTATTCTGACTTGTTCACTGTTAATCGCGATCAGGTGGTTGACTTGTGCAAACGCATGATTGATGAAAAAATCAATATTAAGTGGACCTGTAATAGCCGCGTTGACTTTGTAGACGAAGAAATGTTACAACTGATGGGCAAGGCCGGAAATCGGTTGATCTCTTGGGGGATTGAAAGCGGAAATGAACAAATTCTTAAGCACGCGCACAAAGGCGCTTATCCTGACAAAGCCGAACGGGCACTGAAGTGGGCCAAAAAGGCGGGGATCATGAATTGGGGTTATTTCATTATCGGTTTGCCTGGCGAAACGGAAGAAACCATTCGTCAAACGATAGATTTCGCCAAAAAATTGCCATTAGATATTGCCTTGTTCCACGTCGCGGCTCCTTATCCGGGCACACCATTCTTCTTTGAAGTTGTCGAGAATGGTTGGTTCCGGCCCGGAACGCGTTGGGAACAGGTAGACATGGATAAAGGCACGGTTTTGGATTACCCGAACCTTCCGGCAGAACGGTTGTTGTATTGGCAAAAACGTGCTTTTCGGGAATGGGCTTTCCGGCCTGGTCCCATTTTCACTTATCTAAAAATGCTCGCCTCCGATTGGTCTACCATTCGCTCTGCACTGAGTGTCGGATTCCAGCACCTGAGTTGGGCCTCTGGCGATGAAGATGAATCGCCTACCTCGGCGCGACTTGCAACGAATCTTGGGGTGAGGAGTGGCAATTAAATCCTGGTTATCTAATAAATGGTTATGGGTGGGGATGGTTTTGATTGGGATATTGGCTTTGGGCAAGGTTCAAATTGTCCCAGCCCAGTCGCCTGAGCAAGTCTGGTCTCCACCCATAAATATATCTTTATCTGGTTCTGCGGTCTCACCTGTGATGGTCGTTGTCCCGGATGGGCCTACCTTTGTCGTATGGCAAGATGAATTTGACGGCATTGTTTTTGCTAGTCGTACGGAAGGGGCGTGGTCTTCTCCCAAGGCAATTGATTTTCCTTTTGAAGACACCCTGCCTACTCTTGTCGCCGATGGGTTAGGAAATATTCATGCTTTTTGGCTAGGGGACGAGTCTGCCCTGAATTATAGCTCGGTCAGTGTAGAGAATTTTGGGACGGCAAATTGGACGTTCGCAACCGTAATAGATGATTCGGTAACTGCGTTTAATGTGGTTGTCAGCGCCAAAAATGATCTCCATGTCACTTATGTGCAAACACTCAATACAGAAGAAACGCCTGCTGGGATTTATTATCAAAAAAGGGCAAACGGAAGTGAAGGGTGGACCACGCCTGTTTTGTTATACCCATCTGCCTATTTACGCCTCCTTCCCGCAGAAAATATTAAATTGGAATTGGTGACGGTCGAGCAAGGAGAAACAGAAGAAACACTGTATCTGATGTGGGATAACCGTCCTCTTGGGCAACTGTTCCTGCTGGTATCCGAAGACGCGGGCGCCACCTGGGGAGAGCCTATCGAATTGAGAGGACCTGCCAATACCTCTGCTTCGCCCGCCGCAATTGGAATGGCGCAAACAGAGGATGGTGTGTTGGTCCTTTGGCAAGAGGGAATTTCCGAAACGAATTGTCGACAGTTCTATCAGGTATTCTCTTTTGAGGGCGAAGCCACCACTACGCCACAAACGATGTTGTCTGAGTACCCTGTTTGTGCCGATGAAAACCAGTTGATTTCAGACGCAGGGGAAAATATTATTCTCCATACCACCCTGTTTAACTTAAATTATTTACTGGCGTGGGATGGGAGTGTCTGGAGTGAGCCACAACTACAACAGGAACTTTCGAATTTTATAAATCCAGATACCCTCCAGCCGATTAATTTGCAATGTATGCAAACCGTTGCGGGTGGTGCGGACGAATTGTTTACCGTGGGGTGTGATAATGACCTTGGGGGGGATATCTGGTTTACATATCGCGCTTTAGCCTCAACTTCTGAGTGGTTTTCTAGTCCTTCAACCTGGAAACCACCCGTGTCTTTCTTTTCAACAGAAAGCGAAATATCTGCGATGTCTCTCCAACCTGATGCGGAAGGGCAATTACATGCGGTTTGGGCACAGTTTATCGCAGAAACCGAAGGCCAAATGGAGATCTACTACGCCCGCTGGGATGGAACAAGTTGGTCTTACATTGTTCCCATCCTTCAGCCGCCGTTTGCGCGTGTCAACGAGCTAAAAACAGCTATGGATCAAGCGGGACGGTTGTTTGTTGTTTGGAGTGGAGGACAGTCCGGAGAGATTTACTTTAGTTGGGCAAATGCGAATCTAGCAGGCACACCCTCTGAATGGCAAAAACCTATCCTCCTGCCCATGGCGCGCACCGTTGGTGCTTCTCCCGATATCGTAGTAGGTGAAAATGGCACGATATATGTTACTTATGCAATTCCTCTGAACGAAAATCGTGGCATTTATCTTACCACTTCAGAAGATGGTGGCGCGTCCTGGTCAGACCCTGTTCAAATTGTAGATGGGGTTCCGGCGGGTTGGGAAATTGTCGGAAATCCGACGCTAAGTGTCGCCCCCTCAGGCCTTGTTCAAATCTTGTTTTGGCGGTTCCCTCCCCCGGATGGTCTGGACCTTATGGGGTTGTATTATGCCCGTTCAGAAGATAATGGCGCAACTTGGAACGAACCAGTTGAAGTTATTCGAGCGGAACTTGAGGCAGGTTGGGTTAAATCCTTCGGACAAGATGTTACTTACCGCATATGGCAGGAAAATCGGAATGGAGTCCTTGTAACGTATTTGGAGGCTTCACCAGACCTTGGCGTATCCTGGACTGAGCCGATTAACTTTACCGGTTTTGATGCATCGGTAAAAATTTCGGATGTGGTTTTGGATAATTCAGGCCAACTTCATCTGGTGCAATTGGTTAATGATGCCAACTTAGGGCTGATTTTATTAGAATCAGTTTGGAACGGGACAAAGTGGAGCAATGAAGAGCGGATCCTCATTGATGCCGATGGCATACAAGCGGGGCAGGTTCACCTTCAGGCCAACATTACCTCGGATGGTGTGCTGGGGGTATTAATTACCAGACCTATTAATGACTCCGTTGTGCCAGGTTCTGATATGATCTTTACCAGTCGGCAAATTGAGACAAATGGTGTTACGCTTCCCCCAACCCCTCAAATTGACCCTGTCCCTGAAAGTACACAAACCTCATTGTCGGAGGCAACACTAACACCGGAGGCAACCCCAGCGATCACCCCCACAGCCTCCACGGAACGCCCGACAACACCAACCCAGCCTGCGGTAGATAATACTTTGTTAGGGCCAATTGTTGGCCTTGTAGCCTCTGGTGTGTTGGTCGTGTTGGTCTTCATTGTCATTACAAGGTTGTCCAACAGAAATAATTAAAATAAGAGCCATTTCAGGTTCTTTTTATAGCTTATCCCAATTTTTTTAAAAGGAAATATGATGAACGAGAAAAATTTAGACTCTATTGTTGCCGCGGTTAAAGAATTTATCTTAGCCGAATTTTTGCCAGGTGAGGACCCCAATGAACTTACCTCCTCTACTCCCTTGATGAGCGGCGGCATTTTGGATTCACTTGCCACTTTAAGATTAGTCTCTTTTATCGAAGAACGATATGGCGTTCAGGTAGAACCCCATGAAATGGGTGCTGAATATTTTGACTCATTGACCGAGATTGCAAAACTGATTCACTCAAAACTTTAGGAGATGCCTGGATGCTCTCAAAAGCAGGTTTGTTCGAGTTTCTAGATGAATCAAGCCAGAAATATCCTGAAGCCCTCGCTTCGATAGAACCTGGCATTGGTTCAATCACGTATCACAAGCTCTCAGCAATAACTTCTCGACTAAGAGATTTGTTATTCCATTTAGGGATTCGTCGCGGAGACCGGGTCGGGATTTATTTGCATAAATCAATTGACTCCCTTGGGGCCATCTTTGGTATCTTAAAATCCGGGGCGGCATATGTCCCCGTGGATCCTACAGCTCCCGCCGCCCGAAATGCATATATTCTCAATGACTGTGCGGTAAAAGCGATTATCGTCGAAAAGGAATTCCTCGAAGGTCTCAAGACCGAATTGGAACAGGTCGGGGCGACGCCGCATTTTATTGTTTTGGAAAAGACCGGAGCAGGCAATTATTTGCAAGCGGCGGTTGAAAATTTCCCTGAAGCTTTTCAGGTTGTTGACAATGTACATCCTGACGCCAATGATCTAGCTTACATTCTCTATACATCAGGTTCAACCGGCAAGCCGAAGGGTGTCATGCTAACCCACCGGGCGGCCATCAGTTTTGTGGACTGGTGTTCGGAAGTGTTTGATCCTCAAGCGAGTGATCGATTTTCATCCCATGCTCCCTTTCATTTTGATCTTTCGATCTTGGATATCTACGTTCCGATCAAACATGGCGCGGCAGTTGTGTTGGTTTCCGAAGAGATCGGTAAAGATCCTGTGCGTTTAGCTCCCTTAATTTCGGAAAACAAAATTACCATTTGGTATTCGACCCCTTCCATTTTGAGTTTCTTGGCGCAATTTGGGAAAATGGAAAAATATGATTATTCTTCTCTTCGTACCGTGCTGTTTGCTGGCGAAGTGTTTCCCATTAAACATCTGCAACGTCTGAAAAATTTGCTCCCTGCTCCAGCATATTTCAACTTGTACGGTCCGACCGAAACGAATGTTTGTACCTATTACCCCATTCCCACGGAAATCCCGGTCGAGAGAACGATACCTTTCCCCATTGGCGTGGCTTGTTCCCATTATCGTATCAAGGTTTTGGATGAAATGGGCCAGGAAGTGGCGAAAGGCACCGAGGGTGAACTGTGCGGTACCAGCCCTGGTATGATGGAAGGGTATTGGAATCTCCCTGAACGAACGGCTAACGCATTTTGGATCGATGACAATGGCGAGAAATGGTACAAAACAGGTGATATTGTCGTTGAAGAGGCAGATGGTGTGTATACCTATATCAGCCGTCGCGACCGGATGGTGAAAAAGCGAGGGTATCGCGTTGAATTAGGTGAGATCGAATCAGGGTTGTATAAACATCCAGCGGTCAAAGAAGCCGCGGTAATTGCAACACAGGATGATGAACAGGGTGTCAAGACCATTGCTTTCTTGAGCTGTAAAGAGGATGAAAAGCCCTCTCTGGTTCAGTTGAAACGGTTTTGTACAGAAAATTTGCCTCAATATATGATTCCTGACATCATAAAGTTTTTGGAAGTCCTTCCTAAAACTTCCACGGATAAGATCAATTACCAAGAACTTAAACGTATGGTTTCTTAATGGGTGTGGGAACATCCATTCGCATGAAAAATGCTTTTAGAAGGGAAACAAGAAGCTAAGCTTCTTGTTTCCCTTCTTTTTGATATTAGCCTTTGTTATTAAGGCTCTACTGAAATGGGAAGGAAACCGACGATTTGAAGGCAAATATGGGTGCATGAACACATCCCTTCTTCAAAAAGTCGAACCATTCGCATAAAAAACAGTAGAGCCTTTTTTATGAAAATTTCGGCACTTATCCTGCCAGAAACGGGAGAGCCACAAAGGTTCAATGAATTAAAGGACTTTTAAAATGAGACAAGAACAATCTATTGGCTTTTTACAACGATTATTTCCTATTTTCCTTGCTTTAATCGGCGTTGGTATTATTTCAATCTCTTTTGCGGCAGACATGCTCGGTTTGGGGAGTGGGGGAAGTTTTGGCACCAACCAATTCTTCCTGATTCTGAGTGGTACGGTCATTTTATTATCGGGCATTATTTTGCTACTTTCATCTCCACAGCGGCAAATTGTAGAGAGAGTTCTGTTAGTAACGGGCGCGATTGCGGTTGCAAGCATGGCCGATTTATTTGTCTTTGGCCCGCTGGCAGGGGCGACCTACAAATATGTTTTGTTAGCAGTCGTTCTCTTAAGTTTTGTTTTAATGAATGTTTTGGCGAGAAATCAAGAGAAAGCCAACTATTTCGCGAACCTGGGAGAACTCATCAAAATTGATTCGCAAGTGGCTCTCCAGTTTGTGGGATTTGTTCTCCAGTTGGGTTTGCTTATTTTGGTTGTCCGGGAATTCAAACTTGAAAACCAGGCATTTTATATAAACCTCCTTCAAGCCACTTTTTACGGCTTTATTCTCCATTACTTCCTACCTGGACCTCATCGGTTACCCTTTTTCCTCTTTCTCTCGCTCGCAACCCTTCTTGGCATATTAGGTATTGTCAATGGCCTTTGGATTGTAGGGACGGGCCTTCTGCTTCTCGGTATTCTTCATCTTCCGCTGGCGTTTCGTTTCCGTATGATCATATTAGCACTTGTGGTCATCCTCCTGACCATCGCCCGTGCAGGAGTTATCCAAATTCTCCCGCCAGTAATTTGGCCGATCCTCAGTTCAATTTTCATGTTTCGCATGATCATCTACATCTATGATCTCAAGCATAGCAAAAAGCCCTTCAATTTTTGGAGTAGCTTATCCTACTTCTTTTTGCTTCCCAATGTTGTTTTCCCCTTTTTCCCTGTTGTAGATCATACGACCTTTAATCGCACTTATTACAACGAAGACCAACATCGGATTTACCAAACCGGTATAAACTGGGTTTATCGTGGGGTTGTACAACTCATCATCTACCGCGCAATTTATTACTACTTCGCCATTTCTCCGCTCGAAGTTGACTCTCCTTTTGAACTAGTCTGGTTTGCCTACTCTAGCTTCTTACTTTACCTGCAAGTTTCTGGGCAATTTCACTTGATTATTGGGTTGCTTCACTTGTTTGGTTTCAACCTCCCCCTCACAAACGACAAATATTTTCTATCCACCAACTTCAGCGACCTATGGCGCCGGGTAAATATCTACTGGAAGGATTTTATGCAGAAGATTTTCTACTATCCTTCCTATACTTGGTTGACCAAACGCGGGATTTCAGGCACCCCAGCCTTAGTCTTAACCACCATCTACGTCTTCACTGCAACCTGGTTTTTCCATGCATATCAGTGGTTTTGGTTACGCGGCTCATTCCTCCTGACTGTAACCGATGTCACTTTTTGGGTCATCCTCGCCCTGTTGGTAATCTTCAATACCCTTCGAGAAACCAAACAAGGCCGCGTCCGAACCCTGGGAAACAAAACCCCTACAAATAAAGAAATAGTCATGCTTGGGATCAAAAACATGGGGACTTTATCCTTTTTGACCTTTTTGTGGACAATGTGGACCAGCCCAACATTGTTGGATTGGTTAGGCTTGTGGTCGATGGCCCTCCAACCCTCAAACATTTTGACGATTCTGGGTATTTATGCTCTGTTGACTGTGGGGTTCATAGGGGCCAACTGGTACTTCAAGAAATTTATTCCATCCCGCCCGGTGAATAAGGCCCCCTCACAACTGTTACGATTAGCGTTGGTAAACAGTGCATTTATCTTCGGCATTTTCCTCCTTGGAAATCCTATGTTTTATAACCGGGTGGGGGGGCAGGTAAAAACCTTATTCGCCGACCTTACCACTTCCCGATTGAGTGATCGGGATGCCAATTTGCTCCTGCGCGGGTACTATGAGGACCTGATCGGGGTGAACCGGTTCAACAGCGAATTGTGGGACGTCTACTCCAAACGCCCCACCGATTGGCCGCTCCTTCAAGATACTCCCGCCGCACAGCTTACTGATGATTTCCGCCTCATCGAACTGAATCCTTCTGTTAGCTTAAGTTTCCACGGCGAACAGTTTACGACCAATTCCTGGGGGATGCGCGACAAAGAATATGCGGTGACCGCCGCGCCGGGAACTTACCGGATTGCACTTGTTGGTCCGTCTTTTATCATGGGGTCTGGAGCCGCGGATTCCGAAGTATTTGAGTGGGTGTTGGAAGACCAACTCAATGCCGAATATGGGGGGCAGAAGTACGAACAATATGAAATCTTGAATTTTGCTGTGGCCGGTCATTCGGCTTTGCAGGAGTTGTATGTTTTTGAACAGACTGCTTTGCAATTTCAACCGGACGCCCTGTTCTATTTTGCCCACCAACTCGAACAGACGATTGTGGTACGAAACCTGGCAAATCGTCTCAAAAACGGTGTAGAACTGCCCTATGCGCCGTTGATTGACATTGTCAATCAAGCGGGGCTTGATCCCGCTACGCAAACGCAAGATGAAATGGATACCCTTCTCCAACCCTACGGCGAAGAAATTGTAGCCTGGACTTATCAATACCTCGCAGACCTTTGTCGAGAAAAGGGCATTCTCCCGGTTTGGGTGTTCATGCCCACGTTGG